>NZ_CAXBDC010000130.1:0-10447 GCF_963974195.1 uncultured Nisaea sp. | reverse complement strand
TATGAAAGCCTGATGCGCGGCATCGCCGTGGTGAAACCGGGCGCCACGCTGGGCGATATCGGCTACGTCATCCAGACCTATGCCGAAGGCGAGCGTTGCTCCGTGGTCCGCGATTTCTGCGGCCATGGCCTCGGCCGGAGCTTCCATGCCGCGCCGAGCGTGCTGCATTACGGCGAGAAAGGCACCGGCCCGGTGCTGCAGGAAGGCATGTTCTTCACCATCGAGCCGATGATCAATGACGGCAAATACGCCGTGAAGATCCTGCCGGACGGCTGGACCGCCGTGACCCGCGACCGTTCCCTCTCCGCCCAGTTCGAACATTCGATCGGCGTGACGGCAGACGGCTGCGAGATCTTTACGGAATCCCCCAAGGGCTATACCAAGCCGCCCTACGCGGACTGATTTTCTCCCGAACAGAAAGCCCTCCGCAAAAACACGCCTCCTCCTTCCATGATCATGTCACTGAGTGATCGAAGGGGAGGCTGCATCCGTGCCACGGGACCTAGTGAGTCCGGACTATAATTCCGGACACCGGCGCCGGCTCCGGGAACGTTTTCTGAAATCCGGACCGGACAAGATCGCGGATTATGAGCTGCTTGAGCTGGTACTGTTCCAGTCTCGCCCGCGCGGGGATGTGAAACCTCTCGCCAAGTCCCTGCTGGATCGGTTCGGCAGCTTCGCCGAAACCATCTCCGCACCGGCTGAGGATCTGATGAAGGTCCGGGGCGTCGGGGAAAGCACGGCGATTGCGCTCACCAGCGTCCGGGCCGCCGCCGTAAGGCTGATGCGGGAGGAAGTGCGGGAACGCGCCGTCGTCTCCTCCTGGGGGCAGCTCATCGCCTATTGCCGGGCCGCGATGGGATTTTCAAAGCGCGAACAGTTCCGTGTCCTCTTCCTCGACAAGAAAAACCGGATCATGGCGGACGAAGTCCTGCAGGAAGGCACCGTCGATCACACGCCGGTCTATCCCCGCGAGGTGGTGGCCCGCGCGCTCGATCTCGGGGCGACGGCGCTGATCCTCGTGCATAACCATCCCAGCGGAGACACCACGCCGTCCAAGGCCGATATCGACATGACCGGTCAGATTCAGCGGGCAGCGGCCGCACTCGGCATCGTACTGCATGACCACATCATCGTTGGCCGGGCAGCGCATACCAGTTTCAAGGCGCAGGGTCTGCTATGAAAAATATCAGTTCAACAAAGCCTGTCCTTTGCGTCTTTAATGTCCGGACTTCTTATTGACCGAAGGAACGTCGTCATGGAACTCCCTCTTATCCTGCTCGCCGCCCTGGTGGCCACCGGAAGCCCAGGCCCCGCCATTCTCGCCATTGCCGGAACCTCCATGACTTCAGGCCGCTCGGCCGGGCTTGCCGTCGCCTCCGGTGTCACGACCGGCTCCTGGATGTGGTCCGCGATGGCCGCCTTCGGCCTCGGCGCGATCATGCTGTCTCATGTCTGGCTATTCGAGACGATCCGCATTGCCGGTGCCGGATACCTGCTGTTCCTCGCCTTTAAATCGGCACGGGCAGCGCTACGCCCCGGCAGTATGGCAATAACCGGGAGGCACATACCGTCCCTGCGGCGGGCCTATGGCAACGGTCTGGCGCTCCATCTCACCAATCCGAAAGCAATCCTGTTCTTTGGCTCCCTGTTCTCGCTTGGCGTCCCGCCCGGCGCAACCTGGGAGCATCTGGCCGTTATCATCGCAGCGGTCGGCATCCAGAGCGCGCTTGTCTTTCACGGCTACGCGCTGCTTTTCTCGAACCCACGCATGATCAGTGCCTATAGCCGTTTCCATCGCTGGTTCGAGGCAGTTTTCGCCTGTGTTTTCGGTGCGGCTGGTCTGAAAATCCTGACCGCCCGATTAGATGGCTGACAGCCCCCACCGTCCTAGCGATGCGCGAGGCGTTTGAGGTTCCAGAGGAAGAAAAAGGCGAGCCCCGCCAGCACGCATGCCAGGGCGAGAGCCGGGTCCGGACCGTAACGCTCCAGAATGCCCCCGAACAGAATGGGGGCGGCGGCAAAGGACAGCAGCATCGGCAGAGACAGCCGGGACATCATCATGCCGTATGCACTCGGATCGAAAAGCTCCAGAGGCAGGGTCGAGCGCACGACGTTCAGAACACCGCTCGACAATCCGTAAAAGACGACAAAAACAGCACCTGCAATCCAGCCGTCGGCAACGGCGAGAACGAGAAAGCCGAGCGCCATCAGAACGGCAGCTTCCAGCCCCGTGCGGATTGGCGAACGCCCGCCGGCAAACAGGAACTCCATCAGACGGGCCGCGATCTGGAAAATACCGATCGAGGCAGCAAGCGCGACGGCTTCCTCATGCGGAATCCGGAGCGAGACGAAAAGCTCCACAACCACGATGGTAAAGCCCCATGTGACGACACCGAGCAGAGAAATCGCGATGGCGAGGTTCAGGAACAATATCCGGTCCCGCCGCGACGCGCTGTCCGTTGCCGCCGCATTACCGCTGTCTGATTGCCGCTCCCGGCCGACAAGACGGCAAACCAGAAGATGCAGGGGAAAACACAGCACGCCGTGAAGCAGTGCATAGAACAGATAGGTATCCCGCCAGCCGACCCAACTTTCCAGCGCGGCGGTCATCGGATAACCGAGGCTTGAGGACAGGCCGGAAATCAGCATCAACCCGGCGATCCAGGACCGGGCGGAGCGGCCGAGAACCGTAACCAGCACCGTATGCGCCGACGTTGTCAGGATGGCAGCACCACCTGCCCCAACCAGCAGCCAGGCCGCGAAATATGTCAGCAGCGAGTTCGAGATAGCCACCATGGACAAGGCAAACATCATGAACAGCGAGCCGGCCGCCATCAGGCGCGCTGCACCGACCGTCCGGTAAAGCCATCCGGCGAGCTGGGATGCAAGTGCCATCGAAATAAGGAACGCACTGCTCCCCGTGACGGCCTCTGTCAGGGTAATTGAGAGATCATCGGCAATTGGCCGGGCAAGGATTGCATGGGTGCTGAAGGTGGACGCCCAGCCGAACAATTGGGTGACGGCAAAGGCAGCAACTATCCCGCTTCGGCGGAGCCGTTCTTTCCGGTCGACCGTCCCCGAACCGGCAGCGCCATCCTGGCTCATCGTGCCGGTTTTCCCACTTCCCGAATGAAACATGCCGCCGCAACGCCGGCCAGACAGCACCAGGGCAGGACCTGAAGGGCGAAGCCGAACGTATCCAGGGAATAGACCCGTGCGCCGTCCACCATCCGGCCGTCCCAGGTCAGATCGAGCAGATAGCCAATGCTTGGTTGCAGCACGGCGCCGCTCCCGACCACGAAGCTGTTGATGATGCCAAGTGTTGCGCTATTGGCCCAGGGCGGATTGTGCTCCCGCGCAACGGCGAAACTGAGAACCATGGTCGAGGAGCCGGCCCCCTGAAGTGCCAATACCGCGTATAACAACGGCAGTGGCATGGCCGGGAACAGTACAATCAACGCCATCCCCGTTGTCGCCAGCAGGCCACCCATCACCATGAATGGCCGGCGCTTGCCGAGCTTGTCCGAGAGCCAGCCACTAAGCGGTGCCCCCGCCCCCCAGCCGAAAAACATGACGGATGCCAAAGCCGCTGCTTCAGGCTTGTCCAGACCACGCGCTTCCATGAAAAACGGCACTCCCCAGAGACCGCCGAAAGCGAGCATCGATCCGGTCATGCCTACGCCGAAGGTCGCCGCCAGCCAGGTCTGGCCATTACTGAGCGCACGTTTCAGTCCCTCAAGCAGCGGCCGTGACGGCTCCACGCCGCCAGACGGTCTGTCCCGTACCGTGAGGAACAGGCAAATCGTCAGGGCCACACCGCCCATCGCGACCCACCAATTTGTCTCGCGCCAGCCGATCTGCTCCACCGCATAGCCGAACGGCCCCTGCCCCAGCACTCCGCCAAGCACGCCAAGCATCTGTGCGAGGCCGCCAAGCAGGGCAAACCGCCCCGGAAACCAGATAGCCGCCACCGACAGCGCGGCGACGAAACTGCAGGCACAGCCCAGACCAATCAGAAACCGTCCGACATAGGCCATCCAGAGCGTATCGGCCCCGGCAAAGACCAGCACTCCGACCGTACAGACCGCGGCGGCACCACTCGCAAGACGGCGCGCGCCAAGCCGGTCAATGGCAACACCGATAGGAATCTGGATGCTAGCATAGACGTAAAAATAGACAGCAGAGAGATTCCCGAGAACCGCGCCACCGACCGCGAATTCACGCATCAGGTCATCGACCATCACCGATGGCGATACCCGGAGCACGAAGGCGTAAAGAAAAAATACCGAGGCAAACAGCCAACCGGCAAGCAGCAGCGCACGTGAAGGCGAGAGAGGCAATGTCTTGGATTCGGCGGTCACGTGGCAGACTCCGGTAACGAAACATTCGCCAATCTCAGTGGCATGGGCCATAGCCACGGTCAATCATTCCGCGAGGCAGAACAGCCGCACTGAATTGTCATCAGTGCCGCCGCGCGTCACACTTCTCTCTCAACTACCGGAGGTTTTGTGCTGAAGAGCAGTCCAAATAGCGCCACCGACGCTCGTAACGGGCCGTCAGCACAACAATAACGCGCGGGCCTGCACACTAAACGTTAAGATTCACGCTTTATAATTTACCTTGAACCGCTTTAACAAAGCTTCAGCAGAATCTGACCGAGACCATGGAAGCAAACGTTACGGACCATCACATATTTTCGTCCGTGATCGAAAATGTGAGCCAGGGCCTCAGTTACTTCGATCAGAACCTCAATCTGGTTGTCTGTAACCGACGTTATCTTGATCTGCTTGGTTTCCCGCATGAGATGGGAACTCCGGGCACACCGATTACCGCATTCTTCCGACTTAATGCAGAGCGCGGCGAATACGGCCCCGGAGAGATCGAAGATCTCGTGAATGAGCGGCTTGCACTGGTGCGCCAGACAGAAGCACACAGCTTCGAACGCGAACGGCCGGATGGTACGATCCTGCGTATTAAAGGCACCCCCATCTCCGGCGGCGGGTTCGTCACGACCTACGATGATATTACCGAGCTTCGGAGATCCCAGCAGGCGCTTGAACACTCGAACGATCGGCTGGATGAGCTTATCTGGGAGCGCACAGCCCGGCTGCAAAAACGGGAAAACGATCTCTCAGCCCAAACCAAAGCTCTCGAGACCATCCTTGAAGCGGTGAATTACGGCATTACGCTGTTCGATCGTGAATTAAAGCTGGTGGCAGCGAACCGTCAAACCTTCGACATGATGGATCTTCCCCAGGAATTGAACCGGCCAGGAACACCATTTGAGGACATCACCCGGATTCTGGCCACACGCGGCGAATACGGCAAAGGCGATGTAGAAAAACAGGTCCAAGAACGGGTCACCCTGGCTAAAAAATTCGACCACCTTCGCTACACCCGAGAACACCCAAACGGTAATATCTACGAGATCTGGAACCGGCCGGTCGAGGGCGGGTTCGTAATCACGATTGTCGACATCACGGAGCAGAAACAACAGGAAACTCTCCTGCGCGCAAATAACGAAGAACTCGCCGAGAAATCCTTAGCTCTCGAAACCATCCTGGAAGCAGTCAGCTACGGCATCTCGCTGTTCGACAAGGACCTCAACCTGGTCGCCGCGAATCCGCAGGCGTTCAATCTGATGGCCGTACCGCATCATTTCAATCAACCGGGCCGCCACTTCACCGAATTCCTGCGCTACCAGGCGGCAATGGGTGAATTCGGGGAAGGCGATATCGACGAGATTGTCGAGCGACATGCCGCAGCGGCCGCCCGGCCCGAATCATATACCTCGATCAGGCAGCGCCGGGACGGGACAATCGTCGAGGTAAACCGCCGTCCCATCGAGAACGGGTTCGTTGCGACCTACCGGGACGTCACCGACGAAAAACGGCTCGAAGCCCTGCTCCGCTCAACAAACGAAGAGCTGGAAAAGCGGGTAGAGGAACGGACCTCCGAGCTGAACAATCAATTGCGCGAGACGGAACGCGCGGAAGCGGAGATGCGGGAGGCAAAGAGCCGGGCCGAACATGCCGACAGGGCAAAATCGGACTTTCTGGCCCGCATGAGCCATGAAATCCGAACGCCCCTGAATGGCGTCATCGGCCTCAATCGCATCCTGGCGGATACAGGCCTGACTGAAAGACAGGCCTGTATCGTAGCCAAGGTTCGCTCTTCCTCCGATGCATTGCTGAATATCGTGAATGATGTCCTAGATTTTGCAAAGATCGAGGCCGGTCAGCTCGAGATTGAGGAAATCCCTTTCAAACTTGGTGATATCCTGGAGCGCGTCACATCCATCGCCGCACCGCGCGCAGAGGAAAAAAATCTATCCTTTGAAGTGATCTCCGACGGAGCCGAGGATATGCAATTCCTCGGAGATCCGTTCCATATCGGCCAGATCCTGACTAATTTTTGCGGCAACGCCGTGAAATTCACCGATACCGGCTATGTTCGCCTGACTGTGACGCCCGCGCCCGAACAAGATGGCGTCAGGCAGGTCCAATTTTCCGTCTCCGATAGCGGGATCGGTATGGGGCAGGATGTTGCAGACAGAATCTTTATTCCTTTCCATCAGGCGGATGCATCGACAACACGCCGGTTTGGCGGAACAGGCCTTGGGCTTGCGATCAGCCGGGACCTCGCACATTCAATGAATGGAGAGGTCCGGGTCGAGAGCCGGCCTGGTCATGGCAGCACGTTTCATCTCGAACTGCCCTTGCGGCCGCTTACCGATGAAAGTGCCATCCCCCTACTAAACGCCGACCGTGACTGGCGCGCGGAGTGCAATGGCCTCCAGATCCTGCTGGTGGAAGACAATGCGATCAACCGCGAGATAGCGACAGTGCTGCTTGAAGGTGCCGGTATCACCGTGACATCCGCCGAGCATGGCGGGGAAGCCGTTGATATCATGTTATCCGGCACGCCGCCGAGGATCGATGCCGTCCTGATGGATCTGCAAATGCCGGTGATGGATGGCCATGAGGCAACCCAGCGCATTCTGGCCGATCCCAGATATCATGACCTCAAGATCATCGCGCTGACCGCCCACGCGGTCGCCGAAGAGATCGAAAAATGCCGGGCCGAAGGCATGTGCGGGCATATAACCAAGCCTTTCGAGCCCGAAACACTGTTCCGGCATCTGGCGGAATGCTCTGCCTGCTCCGGGTCGGATTGCCGCTAAACGGTAATATCGAGAATAGAGCCCCGGGGCAGGTCCGCACTCACCTCTTCAAGGGGAATAGCTCTCTGGCGCTGCGGGGTGCGTTGACCCGCATTTGGGTCCGTGCTGCTCAATTCCTGCGCGAAACGGCTGGTTGCCGGATCCAGGGACTGGTCAGCATTCCGCCGACCATCAACCCCGCCGGGTTGGGCCGGAATCTGTCTCTGCCCGGCCGGAACCGGTATCAGAGGAACGTTGTTTATCGGACCAATAGCCATACCAACCCTGATCACTCAGGCCGGTCTCCAGTCGGTATTCTGGCGGAAACCGGGCAAATAATCCATCACCCTCATGGTGTGTGAATTATTTATATTGGATTTTAGATAAATATGTCAATTATGCATAGAATAATTCATGCCTCAAAGCGCACCCTTTGCTGAATGAGCCCAATCACTCAGCTCCGGTCTTCAGGTGGTAACGCCTTGTTTTTCAAGGATCTGACAAACCCCACCGGATCCTGCAACGGGTCATGCTCCGCCGCCGCATCCCGCATGGACTCGCTGAGATGCCGTCCGGCATTTTCCAGTTTCGGCTTCGCCCGGACATAAACTTCCGACGCCATATCCGTCGCGCGCTGCTGCACTTCCGGATTTTGCATGATTCGCCGGGCTGCTGCCCATATGAGACTTTTACCGATCATTGAACAGCTCCCTACCCTACCGACATGGGGTCAACGCCCACCATATCCAGTAACACCGAATTTCTGGGCAACCTTTTCGATCTCTTCATCCGGAAGAATCGCCGGCTGGCCGATCTGCAAAGCCCGCCAGTACATCGCGGCCAGGGTTTCCGCTTCCTGGGTCAGGGCCAGCCCACGCTCCAGGTTAGGGCCCAGCACGATCAGGCCGTGATTGCCAAGCAGGCAGGCCTTGCGGCCGTCCAGCGCCGTCAGCGCGTGGTCGGACAGCTCCTGGGTGCCATAGGTCGCATAGGGGGCGCAGCGGATCGTCGGACCACCGAACAATGCGATCATGTAATGAAAGGCCGGTATCTCGCGATGCAGGCAGGCCAGCGTGGTCGAGAACATGCCGTGGGTATGAACGATGGCCCCCGCATCCGGGCGGGCCCGCATGATGTCGAGATGGAAGCGCCATTCACTGGAGGGCTTGTGCTTGCCCTCGACGTTCCCCTCCAGATCCATCCGCACGATGTCTTCCGGTGCCAGCCTGTCATAACGGATGCTGGACGGCGTCATGAAGAAACCTTCCGCCGGATCGTCCCCGCAGCGCACGCTGACATTACCGGATGTGCCCTGGTTCAGGCCCATCGCGTTCATGCTCAGGCAGGTATCGATCACCTCCTGCCGCAGCGCGCGTTCAGCCTTGCCTATTTTCACAGTCATTAATCCTCACCCGCCTGACGCATTTCCGGGAACAGCCGCAGCAGCCCCTTCTCACTCGGCTCCGCGAGACCGCGTTCCGTCAGCAAACCGGTTACAAGACGCGCCGGTGTCACATCGAAGGCCGGGTTCGCCGCCTTGCTCGTCTCCGGCGTGATCGTCACCGTGGCGACCTTACCATCCGCAAGGCGCCCGGTGATTTCCGTCACCTCCCGGGCATCGCGCTCCTCGATCGGAATGTCGCGCACCCCGTCCGCGATGGTCCAGTCGATGGTCGGGGACGGCAGGCCAACATAGAACGGCACGCCGTTATCGTGGGCGGCCAGCGCCTTCAGATAAGTGCCGATCTTGTTGCAGACATCGCCTGCCCGCGTGGTCCGGTCGGTGCCGGTGATCACCAGATCGACCATGCCGTGCTGCATGTAATGCCCGCCCGCATTGTCGACGATCACCGTGTGCGGCACGCCATGATTGCCCAACTCCCACGCCGTGAGGCTGGCACCCTGGTTGCGCGGCCGGGTCTCGTCCACCCAGACATGCACAGGAATGCCCGCATCGTGCGCCAGATAGATCGGCGCGGTCGCCGTGCCCCAATCCACCGTCGCCAGCCAGCCCGCATTGCAGTGGGTCAGAACATTGATAGTCTCGCCCGGCTTCTTGCGGGACTGAATATCCTTGATTACCGTGAGACCAGCCTCGCCGATGGAGCGGTTAATCTCCACATCCTCGTCACAGATTTCGCCCGCCAGCGTGAAGGCGGCATCCGCCCGCGCCTCCGGTGCAAGAGGGCCGAGCTTTGTCCGCGCGGCATCAAGCGCCCAGCGCAGATTGACCGCCGTCGGCCGGGTCTCATACAGCCGGTCATAGGCGTTCGACAGGCCCGCGTCGGAGGAATCCTCCCGCATGGCCAGCCACATACCATAGGCGGCCGTCGCCCCGATCAGCGGTGCGCCGCGCACCAGCATCGCCCTGATCGCATGAGCTGCGTCGGTCAGGGTTTCCAGCCGGGCGATCTCGAAAAGGTGCGGCAATTTCGTCTGGTCGATGATCTCCACCGCCTTGCCGTCCGGCGCCGGCCAGATCGTGCGATGCGGCTTGCCGTCGATCTTCATGGATACGCTCCCTCTTGAGCTGTCTTCTTAACTGTCCGCCCGCAGCGTGACTCCAAGCGGCGGCAATGATAAAACCCCGCCTGCCTGATTGCCATCACGCATTCTGGTACGCATTCCGGCACCAATCGCACGCAGCTGTCACCCGAGGATACACATGATCCCGCGCTATTCCCGCCCCGAGATGGTCAAGATCTGGGAGCCCGAGAACAAATTCCGCATCTGGTTCGAGATCGAGGCGCATGCCTGCGACGCACAGGCCGAACTCGGCGTGATCCCGAAGGAAGCCGCCAAGGCTGTCTGGGAACGCGGCAATTTCGATATCGCCCGGATCGACGAGATCGAGCGCGAGACCAAGCACGATGTCATCGCCTTCCTGACCAACCTCGCCGAATATGTTGGCGACGAAGCCCGCTTCGTGCATCAGGGCATGACCTCCTCGGACGTGCTTGACACCTGCCTCGCGGTGCAGCTCACCCAGGCGGCCGACCTGCTGCTGGCTGATCTCGACGCCCTGCTGGCAGCGATCAAGCGCCGCGCCTTCGAGCACAAGATGTCCCCGACCGTCGGCCGCAGCCACGGCATTCATGCCGAGCCGTTGACCTTCGGTGTGAAGCTGGCCGGTTATTACGCCGAGTTCGACCGCAACCGGACCCGTCTGCAGGCTGCCCGGGCGGAGATTGCCACCTGCGCCATTTCCGGCGCCGTCGGCACCTTTGCCAATATCGATCCGCGCGTCGAAGAGCATGTGGCCGAAAAGCTCGGCCTCGTTGC
>NZ_CAXBDC010000129.1:0-10480 GCF_963974195.1 uncultured Nisaea sp. | reverse complement strand
ACGGCGTAGAAGCCTTCCCCACCGGCGGGCTTCAGTGCCTGCGCCGCCCAGAACAGTGCCGCCAATCCAACGATAAGCGCCGCCGCTATGGCAACGCCACTGCGATGGAACGGCCCCGCCAGGAAGCCCGGCCAGGCAAACCGTTCCCAGCTATCGGCTCGCGCCTCGGCCAGAGCTTTCGGCAAGTTAATCGCGAATTCATGCGGCTCGGTATATTGGCAGGCGTAATAGCAGCCCCGGCAATTGTGGCAGAGATTGGCGAGCTGCGTGATGTCTCCATCGGCAAAGGCCCGCTGCCGGGTGATCGCGGGGAAGACCGAGCAATAGCCCTCGCAATAACGGCAGGCATTACAGATCTCGATCTGGCGGCGGGCCTCGTCGATCAGGGAGTTTTCGGCAGGCGTCTGTGTCACGTGATCAAGCGGCATTGCTGTTCACTCCCCGGGCCGCGCCCCTGGCGGCTTCCTGCCCAGCGATCCGGCCGAACACGGTCCCGATGGTCATGCCGAAACCGGCGAGATAGCCTTCGCCCAGAATGCTTCCGGCCATGATTTCCCCCGCCGCCCAGACATTTTCGAGTTTCTTTCCAGCCATGGTCACCCGTGCCGTCTCGTCCACCTTGAGGCCGAGATAGGTGAAGGTGACGCCGGGACGCAGCGAATAGCCGTAGAACGGCGGCTCCGTGATCGGTCTTGCCCAGTTGGTTTTCTGCGGCTCGACACCGTCCGTCGCCAGTCCGTCCAGCTCCGTCGGATGGAAATCGCCTTCCCGGCAGGCCGCGTTGAAAGCGTCGACCGTCTCCCGCAGCTTGGCGGCAGGAAGGCCCATCTGTTCCGCCAGCCCCTCCAGCGTGTCCGATTGCACCGCCGGGAAGACCGAAGGCATGAAGAGCGTGCTGCTCTTGCTATCGATGATCGAATAGGCGACCTGATCGGGCTGCGCGGCGACAAGACGGCCCCAGATGGCATAGCGCTTCGGCCAGACATCCTCCCCCTCGTCATAGAAACGCTCGCCGTTCTTGTTCACGACAACGGAGAACGGCACGCAATCGAGCCGGGTGACGATGCCGCCGTCGAATTTCGGTGCCCGCCCGTCGATGGCGACGGCGTGACACTGGGTCGGGTCGCCGACAGAGTCCGCGCCCTGATCCAGCATGTCCTTCAGCACGACGCCGCGGTTATACGGCGTGCCCCGGATCAGGAAGTTCCGGGCCGCCGGCCCCCAGGCACGGGCCAGCCAGTCGATATCGCCCTGGAAGCCCCCGGAGGCGAGCACGATGGCGCGGCCGACCACCCGGCTGGGCACGGCCCCCGCGATCTCCACCTCGACCGCCTGAAACCGCCCGTCCTGGATTTCGACATGTTTCACCTGCGCCTCGTAGACCACCTCGACACCGAGATCGGCCGCCGTGTTGTAATAGGCATTCACCAGAGCCTTGCCACCGCCGAGGAAAAACGCGTTGGTTCGTCCCAGCGACAGGGTGCCGGATAGCGACGGCTGGAACCGGACGCCATGGGCTTCCATCCAGGGCAGGCATTTCTCCGATGTGCGGATTGCCAGCCGGGCCAGCCCCTCGTCCGTGTTGCCCTTGGTCACCCTCAGCAGATCGTCGAAATATTCATCTTCTGCATAAGTATCCGTCAGAACCGACAGCGGCCCTTGATGCATACAGCGGAAATTCCGTGTGTGGCGCGAATTGCCGCCGCGATAGGTTTTCGGGGCGCCTTCCAGGATGATCACCCGGCAACCGGCTTCGGCCGCTTCGATGGCCGCGCACAGGGCTGCGTTTCCACCGCCGACAACGACGACATCCCACACTTTATTGGTAATTTCAGACAGGGCTTCTCTCCTTCGGCGGGCCGTTCGCCAAGCATCAAGCGATGCCGGTCAGCGGCCTTCTTGGAAGGATTGTATACAATGTTCTTTCGTACAGTCAATCGGCCCGAGTGCTCACCATCAACACGCCCGGTTTACCGCCATCCAGGCCGCGGCCGGCGCCGCGGAAACCGGAACCGTTCAGCCGCCCTCAGCGCTTCGCCGCGTAATAGGAGACCCGTCGCTCAAGATAGGAGAGGCATTCCGAGATCGTGAAGGCGAGTGCGAAGAGCACGATCAGGACGGCCCAGAAATGCGCCATCAGGAAATTGTTCGCATAAAGCTCGAACAGCGCCCCAAAGCCGACGATGGAGATCAGCAACTGGCCGATGATCACGCCCTTGACCGCCCGGATCACGCCGATCCGCACGCCGCCCAGAATTTCCGGCAGGGCGGCCCAGAAATAGATCTTGAAAAAGGCGTCCAGCGGCGACGCCCCGAAAGAGCGGGCCATCTCCACCAGGGACCGGTTGATCTGCAACACGCCGGCGCGGGAATTCAGAATGATGATCCAGATCGCGAAGAGCGTGGTGGTGATGATGATCGCCTTCATGCCGAAGCCGAAAAGAACCATCAGCACCGGCACCAATGCCGTCAGGGGCGCGCTCAGGAACATATTCACCCAGGGCAGCAGGAGTTCATCGAGCAGACGGCTCTTGCCCATCAGGATGCCGGTCGGAATCCCGATGAAAACGGCAAAGAAAACACCGGCAAAGAACGCATAGGCCGTCTCGGACAGAGCCTTCAGAAATGCCGGGGTTCCGATGACCGAAATCAGGGTGCTCACCACCTCGGAAAGCGGCGGCACGAAGAAGGTCACATCGAGCCTGCCGACGATCTCCCAGAGCAATCCCCAGAGGATCAGAGACGACATGCCGGGAAGCCTATAGCCGAAAAGTGTCATCTCAGCCCTTACTCCACATAACTGCGCAGGGAAGCCCAGATCCGGTCGACGATATCGAGATATTCCGGATCGCGCCGGATGCTGTCGGCGCCCTTGCCGCGGATCCCGGATGGCCGGATGATTTCCGACACCCGGCTTGGACGGGGCAGCAGGATCGCGATCTGGTCGGAGACATAGACCGCCTCCTCGATCGAGTGGGTCACGAAGATGAAGGTCTTGTTCTCGTTCGCCACCAGATTGAGCAGATCTTCCTGGAACTTGCGCCTCGTCTGCTCATCGACGGCCGAAAACGGCTCATCCATCAGCAGGACCTGCGCATCGACGGAGAGCGCCCGCGCAAGGCCCACGCGCTGGCGCATGCCACCAGAAAGTTCATGCGGATAACTGTTCTCGAAACCGGCAAGACCGACATCCCGAATATAGCGTTCGGCAATCCCTTCCCGTTCCGACTTGGCAACCCCTCTGAGTTCCAGACCGAAAGCAACGTTCCGGATCACGCTGGCCCAGGGCAAAAGGGCGAAGTCCTGAAAGACGAAGGCCCGGTCCGGTCCGGGTCCGTCAACCTGCTCGCCATTGACAAGGATCTCGCCCGACGACGGCTCAAGGAGTCCCGCGATGATCTTCAGCAGGGTTGTCTTGCCGCAGCCGGACGGGCCAAGCAGGGACGTGAGCTGACCACGCGGAAAATCGAGCGACAGATCGCGCAATGCCTCAACGTCACCGTAATTCTTCGAGATGTTGCGCGCGGTAACCGCGTTCTCCGGTGCCGGAGCTGAGGGAGTGTCCGGCCTATCGCTAATCTGAGACATAGCCACGGTCGTTTCCTTTGAAGAGTATGTTTTCAAGCCGTTCAACCAGGTTCAGGAACAGCACGGCGAAAAGGATGATCGAGAAGATGGCCGCATACATGCTGGGATAATCGGCAATCGAGCGGCTGTAGGTGATGATGTCGCCAACCCCGGTCGGCGTGATCTTCAGCTCCGCCAGAATGGCGCCAATGAAACCCGCCGAAATGCCGAGACGCAGGCCCGAGAAGATGACCGGCGATGCCGCCGGGATGATCACCTTCAGGAGGATCTGGTCTTCACGGGCGAGGAAGGAGCGTCCCATTTCCTGCAGGGACGACGGCGTATTGCGGACCGCACCCCCTGTATTCAGCACGATCACGGGCATTGCCATGATGCAGACCACGAACACTTTCGAGGTCAGGCCAACCCCGTAGGCCATCACGAGCAGAGGAATCAACGCCGCCAGTGGCGCCGCCTGCATGACGATAAAGATCGGCGAGAAGAGCCAGTCGAAGCGCGCGCTCAACCCGACCCAAAGTCCGATCCCGACACCGAACACGGCGGAAATCGAAATCCCGACAGCAAGCGGCTGAAGCGTCTCCGCATAGGCGCGGAGCATGCTGCCGTCGAGTGTCAGGGCAACCAGCGCCGACATGGTGTCGAGGAATGTCGGAAAGGAATAACTGACCGGAATCCGGCCCGCGATTTCCCAGGCGCCGAAGACAAGCACGGCGGACAGCACTTTCAGATAGAGTGAGCGATAGCCGGTCATCGACCGCTCCATGTGATTTGAGCAAAAAGCGCGGCCACCGGGATCACTGCCCGGCGGCCGCAGGCAGAGGCTAGTTTGACGCGTCGTCGAGCGGCTTCAGGTACCAGAAGTCCTCGATCTTCAATGACGCGAGATCGCCGGTCAGCTGCCCCGCAGCCGAGTACCATTCCATGTCCGCCTGTGCGGCTTTGCGGCCGCCGCCATTCGGGTCGTAAAGACCACCCGCCACGGCATCCGTGTAGAATCCGTCAAGACTGTCCAGAATCTCTTTCGGCAGCTGTCCGATAGGCCCGTCCGGATTGGTTTCCCGGCTGATGACGGTCGGGTCCTTGTGCATGTCCCGCCAGACGCTGAGCAGCGCCTTCACGAAGATATCGACGTCCTTCTCGTTTGCCTTGATCCAGTCGAGATTGCCGAACAGGGCCTCGTCACTGGCGTCGACCTCGAACATCGGCAGCACGTTGAACTTGTCGCCCTGCAGTTTCATCAGCTTGTTCTTGTTCGAGAGATCGACGATCGTCGCATCCGTCTGACCGGCGATCAGCGCCGCAATCCGGTTCGACGAGCCGGGCACGTAGGAGCGCTTGCCGAATTTGATGTCCAGCTTGTCCTCGATGACATTTGCAATCGAATCCGTCCCGCCGCCACGGGAGTGCAGCATGATCGGCTCGCCATTCAGATCCTCAAGCGTGCTGTATTTCTTCGAGGTGACCGGGAAGAATTTCAGCTTGGAGAGCTGGAAGACGATGCGGATCGGCGCCCGCGAGCGCTGCATGGCGGCGTAGGGCGTTCCGAAGCCGATATCCATCTGGCCGCTGAGAACGGCCTGGATCGCCAGCTCCTCGTCCGAGAAGGCTGTCCACTCGTAGTCGAGACCGTTTGCCTTGGCCCGCTCGAGGGCGACGAAGAATGCCGCGAGCTCATCCGAGGGCGTTTCGGCAAGGGCGATACGGATCTTGTCCGCCCGGGCAGACGAGACCGTCATCATGGTGATGAACGGAACGGCGAGGCAGAACGCAATCGCCGCTTTCAGAATTTTATTCATTGTTTCCTCCCTTTGTTCACTTTCGGGCCTTTAGTCACTTTCGGACGCGGTTCCCGTGGCTGGGGGTTTTCCCCTCTTTGCCGCAAACAGACCTTCTTAATTAAGCGGTCAGTCCTCCCCGAAAAGACGCGCGGAAACGGAGGCGATATGCTGCCGCATCGCCGCTTCCGCGCCAGATGGATCCCGCGACTCTATGGCCGCGGTAATCCGCTCATGTTCCGTGAAACTGGAATGGTTTTCAGGCGGACGCTCCGAGCCGCGCACGACATTGCCGAGCGCCACGGCCCGGCGCACCTGATTGAGCTGATCAAACATGCCGATCAGCAATGGGTTATCCGTACATTCCACGATGGCCCGATGCAGGTGATCGTCTTCCGCCTCATAGTCAGCCCAGTTTGAAGCCTGCCGCGCCCGCTCTTTTGCCGTATTGATCATCAGGATCGACTCTCGCGACGCATTGATCGCCGCCTCGCGGGCAATCGCGGGCTCGATACAAAGCCGCGCCCGGATCATCTTCACCGGCGTCATCTGACGCCCGAGTTCGAGAAGACTGCCGGGGCCGCCCGGGCCACCCTGACTGGCGATGAACGTGCCCTTGCCGACATGCCGCCAGATGGTTCCGTCACGTTCCAGCACGTCCAGGGCCTTGCGCAAAGTCGCCCGACTCACATCGAGGCTCACGATCAGTTCGCGCTCGGCCGGGAGCCGGTCACCGGGGACATAGCCGCCATCAGAGATAAAGTTCCGCAGGGCCGATACCGGGCTTTCCCGCTCAGGAGACTCAACTCTTTTCAGCACGCCAACACCTCAAATTGGTTGACCAATTTACGCATATTGGTTCGAATATGGCAGAACATTGTATTAAACGGAAGAAAATTGGCCTTACTTTTAGATTGGTTGAGATTGATTTTTCTCCGAGACCAGCTTAAGTCAGCCTTTATCCCGACAGCACAACGGAGGTTTGCGTGCCCGATTACGTCATAGAAACACCCCGGCAGGTCGCCATACCGGTCGCCGGCTCAAGCGCGCTTTTCCCCGTGCGCCGCGTTTATTGCATTGGCCGCAATTATGCGGCACACGCGGTCGAGATGGGGCATGACCCCGACCGCGAGCCGCCCTTTTTCTTCCAGAAAAACCCGGACAATCTCGATCCCTCTGGCGAATTTCCCTACCCGCCGGAATCGTCCGACGTTCATCACGAGATGGAAATGCTCGTGGCGCTGAAATCAGGCGGCACGGATATCGCCATCGAAGACGCGCTTGATCATGTCTATGGCTACGGCCTGTCCCTCGACATGACGCGCCGGGACCTGCAGGGCGAGCAGAAGAAAATGGGCCGCCCCTGGGAAATCGGCAAGGCGTTCGAACGCTCCGCTCCGGTTGGCCCGGTGCATCCGGTGGAGAAGGTCGGGCACCTCGACCAGGGCCGTGTGGCATTGAGCATCAATGGAGAATTGCGCCAGGAAGGCGACCTCAACCAGATGATCTGGAAGGTCCCCGAAATGATCTCCTACCTGTCGCGCTTCTTCGAGCTCGCCGCCGGAGACGTCATCCTGTCCGGAACACCGTCGGGCGTTGGCCCGGTTTCCAAAGGAGACGTGATGGAAGCCAGCGTGGACGGGCTCGGCAACATGACCGTAAAGGTCGTCTAACCAAAATCAATCACGGAGCCGTGTCAAAACACGGCTCCGCTCTTCCCGAACTTCCGGCATTCCAGCCAGCACGATAATGCGATCTCCGCCCGGCGCGTGGCAGGTCCCTGCTGTAGTTTGCTTGACGAAATTGTATACAATTCAATAAGATTCAAACAACACGACCGAGATGCGCGGCGATCCAACAGCGCGACACTTGGCACAGCATCATGCCGGCCCGGGGGAAACACCAAGATGACCGCTAAAAAAACCTACCAGATCCTGGCGGAAGCCTTCCATCAGGAAGAGGTGGATACCTGCTTTGCCCTGCTCGGCGATGCGAACATGAACTGGGCCACGTATTTTGCCGAGCTGGGGGCGGATTTCGTCTATGTCCGGCACGAGCATTGCGCGGTCGCGGCGGCCATGTCCTATGCCCGCGCGCTGGACAAGGTCGGGGTCGCCACGGTCACTTGCGGGCCGGGCCTGACGCAGATCATGACCGCCCTGCCCGCCGCCGTGCGGGCGCATATCCCGCTGGTGGTCTTCGCCGGCGAGTCCCCCTTGCGCAACAACTGGTACAATCAGGAGCTGGATCAGGCCCCCTTTGTCACCGCCTGCGGGGCTGCCTATCATGCGCTGCATCACCCGGACCGCATGCTGCGTCAGGTCCGGGACGCCTTCGTGCAGGCCCGGGAAGAAATGCGCCCGGTGGTACTTGGCGTGCCGTTCGATCTGCAGAACAGGGACTGGGCCGGCGCAAGCGAGCTGCCTGCCCCTTCCCGCGACATCCTGCCGAAAATGCGTCCGATGCCGCCGCATCCCGACGATGTTGCGGAAGCGGCAACATTGATCGCCGGCGCCAGGAAGCCGATCATCATGGCCGGGCTCGGCGCCGTCCGCTCGGCTGGGGCGGGAGAGGCCTGCCGGGCTCTCGCCGAGAAATGCGGGGGCCTGCTTGCCACCACCCTGCCGGCGCGCGGCCTATTCCACGACGACCCGTTCAATCTCAGTATCGCCGGAGGGTTTTCGAGCGACTTCACGCGGGAATGCTTTGCAGAAGCCGATCTGATCATTGCGGTCGGCGCCAGCCTGGCGCACCACAATGCCGATGGCGGCAAGCTCTACGGTCACGCGCATGTCCTGCAGATCGACACCAATCCCATCGCCCTCAGCCAGGGCCGGGTGCCGGCGGACACATATCTGCGCGGTGACGCCGCCCTCGCCGTCAGGGCACTGGCCGATGCGCTGGAGCCGCGCGCGGAAGATGCAGGTAACTGGCGCAGCGCCGCCCTTGCCAAACGCATCAAGGACACACCGCCGGACAGCTCCGACTTCCAGGCCGAGCAGGGTCTGCTCGACCCGCGCGACGTGGCCTCGTCCCTGGACGATGCCCTGCCACTGGACTGGGAAGCCGTGAACTCTTCCGGCCATTGTTCCTATTTCTTCGCCCAGATGCCGCAACGGCCGGTCGAACGCTTCCACACCATCCGCGAGTTCGGCGCGATCGGAAACGGCATCTCCTTCGCCATCGGCGTCGCCGCGGCCAAGCCTGACGAGACCGTCGTGATGTTCGATGGCGACGGCAGTCTGCTGATGCATATCCAGGAGCTGGAAACCATCCGCAGACACGGCATGAAGGTGCTGATCTGCGTGCTGAACGACGGCGCCTATGGCTCCGAGATCCACAAATTACGCTCGGAAGGTCTGTCGGATGCCGGAGCGGTCTTTGGCCGGCCGGATCTGGCGGGGATCGCAAAAGGCTTCGGGCTGGACGGCGAGACCGTCAGCGATCTCTCCCAACTGCCCGATCTGGTCAAAAGATTCAGCGCATCGGACCGCAGCGCCGTCTGGGATTTTCACATCTCGGACCAGATACTCTCTCCCGTGATGCAGAGAGCCCACCCCCGCACCTAGCAGGTTACGACACCCGCCCCTCCAAGATATATTGATTTTACAGGTAAATTCTTATTTCCTTGATTTAAGTGCCTAATTTCTACGGATTTTGGGCGGCTTTGATTGCTCTCCCCGGCAGTCTCAGTTAAAATGCATTTACCTTAAAGGTAGTAAATTCGACTGCCGTGCTCAGAAGAGCACGAACATAGGCGCGTCACTGCACAAAGCCAGAATGGGGATAAGTGATGAGCAAGGGATCGTTGCACGATTCAGATTCCTGTTTGCGTACAGAGACTACGCCTGCAGAACCAAGCTCCGGCGATAGGCCGGACGAGCGATTGACGGATTCTCGTCAGGAACCCAGAGTTTCGTCAGGCCAAGGTTTCGACACCCTGACCACTGCCCTGAAAGACTGGGCAGAAGGTCCCTTTCACCTTGACGAACAACGCCTGCTGCCAGCCAACAAGACACCAACCTCGCAAGCGCTCAACACCATCGAATTCGAGATATTCAAAATCACCGAGATGGCCCGGCGATGGATCGTCGAGAATGGCCTCTCGCCCTATAAACTTGCCCTGACCACGGGAACCTCCCCGAGCCAGGTCCATCGCATCATGGAGCCCGGCTGGACACCCTCGTTGAAGCTTGCGCGGCGCATCGCCTCGTCCCTGCCCGATGACTGGGTCAGCATGTTCGAGCGCGACTGCAATGCCTGCTTGCCGCGTATTTTCCATCTGCACCCTTCACCAGACAACTCCTCCGATCCGGTCACGCGTCTGCTTCATGCCATGAACGGCACCGATACAGCGCACATCCTGGACACTCTGGTGGAGGACAAATGGAGCGTTCGTCATCACGCGTATGTTTCTCGCGCGGAGACGGAAATGTTCATGGCGAATCACACAACGTCCGGCCTTATCGAGACCGGTTATGCGCCACCGCTTCCGCGCATGAGCTGGTCCGCCGATGCAAAGGAGCCGAAATCGCCGAACTGCGCGTTACTCCTTCACCGGATTCCACTCAAGGTCGGTGAGAAGCTCAAGCTCTACACAATCCATATCGCCGAATATTCCGGGAAGAACTGGGCGACCCAATTCTGGAAAGTCGATGCCAGCAAGGATCTGACCAGCCTGCGCCAGCTGGACATTCTGAAAGCCTATCTGGCCGAGAAAGCCTGATCCGGCCCCTGTTTTGCCGGACGGCCAGCGATATAGGTCTCCGCGACAGCACGATCGTCTCCGAGAGTCTGCAGGACAAATAACTCTTCCTGCAGACTTTTCACCGTTTCCATACGCAACGCCATCACGTCCGTCGCGCGGCTGTTCAGCACTGTGATATCGGCGTCCGTGCCCGGCTCCAGCGTGCCGATCCGGTCTTCCAGCGTGAGCGCCCGGGCATTGCCGAGGCTGGCCCAGTAGAAGCTGCGCAACGGGTCGATATTCTGCCCGCGCAATTGCAGCGCCTTGTAGCCTTCATCGAGTGTCCGCAGCATGGAATAGTTCGTGCCGCCGCCGACATCCGTGGCGATGGCCCGCCGCACACCCGCTTCCTTCAGCCCCGCCTCGTCAT
>NZ_CAXBDC010000128.1:0-10755 GCF_963974195.1 uncultured Nisaea sp. | reverse complement strand
CAGTGCGAGCTGTGCCCGCGGTATTGCAAGCTGAAGGAAGGCGCGCGCGGGCTGTGTTTCGTGCGGGCGCGGCAGGATGACCGGATCGTGCTGACCACCTATGGCCGCTCCTCCGGCTTCTGCATCGACCCGATCGAGAAGAAGCCGCTGAACCATTTCCTGCCGGGAACCCCGGTGCTGTCTTTCGGCACGGCGGGGTGCAATCTGGCCTGCAATTTCTGCCAGAACCACGACACCTCGAAGAGCCGCGAGATGGACACGATGCAGTCCGAGGCGCAGCCGGAGGCGATCGCCCGGGCCGCCGCCAAGCTCGGCTGCCGCTCCGTCGCCTTCACTTATAATGATCCGATCATCTTTCATGAATATGCGGACGACGTGGCGATGGCCTGCCGGGAAGCAGGGGTGAAGACCGTCGCGGTGACGGCGGGGTATCTGACGGACAAGGCCCGGCCCGCCTTCTTCCGCAATGTCGATGCGGCGAATGTCGATCTGAAGGCCTTCACCGAGAGTTTCTATAAATCCGTGACCAAGAGCGAGCTTGGCCCGGTGCTCGACACGCTGTGCTATCTCCGGCACGAGACCGATGTGTGGTTCGAGATCACCAATCTGATCATCCCCGGCGAGAATGATTCGGAGCGGGAGATCGACGAGATGACCGGCTGGGTGGTCGAGCATCTCGGCCCCGACATACCGATGCATTTCTCCGCCTTCCATCCCGATTACCGGATGCTGGACAAGGAACGCACGCCGTTCGACACCCTGGCCCGCGCCCGCCGTATCGCCAGGCGGAACGGGGTGCGGCATGCCTATACCGGCAACGTCCACGATCTCGGCCGGCAGAGCACCTATTGCCACGGCTGCGGCGAACGGGTGATCGGCCGGGACTGGTATGTGCTGTCGGAATGGAAGCTGGACGCGGGCGGCTGCTGCACCGGCTGCGGCACGAAGCTGGCGGGCGTGATCGAGGAAAAACCGGGGAGTTGGGGGCAGAAGCGGATGCCGGTGGATATTTCGGCTTTCGCCTAGGCGATCAGCGCGCGCGCCGTTTCCGTCAGTTTTGTCAGGCTGTAGCCCGCCGTTTCGCCTGCCGTGTCGACGCTCGCCTCGGCCCGGTTATAGAGCGGGGCGCGGGCTTCGAGAATGGCGCGGAGGTCGGACATGGCCTCCCGGTTCTGGGCCATCGGGCGCATGTCGCCCTGCTCGACAACGCGCTGCATATGCTCTTCCGGACTGGCCTGCAGCCAGATCGTGTGCGAGCGGCGCAGCAGCATGGTGTAGGTGTCCGCATTGGCGACAATACCGCCGCCGGTGGAGATCACCGCTTCGTCGTACTCATTCAGGATCGCGTTCAGGCAGCGATTCTCGTAGCGCCGGAAAGCGGGCTGGCCGGAGAGGGACAGCATCTCGCCGATGCTGGCGCCGTAATCCCGCTCGATCTCCCGGTTAAGTTCGATGAAAGGAAAGCCGAGCGCGTCCGCCAGTGCCTTGCCGAGGGTGGTTTTTCCGGCGCCGCGCAGGCCGATCAGCGAAATCCGCCGTCCCCGCGTGCCGCTGCCGGCAAAGCGCCGTTCCAGGATTTCGGCCGCTTCCGACAGTTCCGCCGGGGCGAGAGGCGCGAGCAGGGCCTGAATTTCGGCGAGCGCCGGATCGGTGCCGCCATGTGGGTCCGCCAGCTCCATCACGGACATGTCCATGGCGTCGGCAACCTGATGCAGCACCGCGACGGACGGATTGCCCCGACCGCTTTCAAGTTGGGCGAGATAGCGCTCGGACACACCGGAATCCCGCGCCAGGATCTTCCGGGACATGCCGCGCTGGGCCCGTGCCGCGCGCACCCGGTCGCCGAGACGGGTGAGGTAATCCTCGATCCCGAGCGTATTGCGGCGCTGGTGCGGCACGTCGCTGTGCGTTCTCTGCCTCATGCCGTTCTGTGCCTCATGGCCGTGCGACAATTCCTTGCGGTTGTGGTCCCGGTTCATCATAAACCGGAAGAACCTGAATTATCATTCTTTGCGCCTTACGATAACATGAATTATAGTGCGTGTCTGATTTAGCTCATATTACCAAACCGGGACCCGGCCGAAGAGGAGTATTCGAGGAATGAAGGTAAAGATTCTCGTTGCCACACAAGGCGGTACGGCAGATCTCTGCGCACAGGAGATGGTCGATGTTCTGGAAGACCGGGGCTATGAGGCGGAAGCGACCCTGATGGGCGATTTCGGTCTCGAAGTGTTCGATGACGGCGGCCACGTCATCATCTGCACCGCGACCTACGGGTATGGCGAGATTCCCGATAACGGCACCGAATTCTACGAAGCTCTGGTTTCCGAAAAGCCGGACCTCGCGCGGGTCAGCTTCGCGGTCTTCGGTCTTGGCGATACGACCTACGAAGACACCTTCAATTTCGCCGGCGAGAAGTTCGACGCAATCCTGTCGGAATGCGGCGCCGAGCGGGTGATCGAGCGTCATATCCATGATGCGAATTCCGGCGCGCTCGCCGAAGACGAGGCCATCGAATGGATCGAAGGCTGGCTTGGCGCACTGGAAGCGAAAGCCGCCGCCTGAGCCTCGGGCGCGGCGCCTCTTTCAAACAAGAATGGAGTGCCGGCAAACGGCACCCGGTCATTTCGGCCATAGCGGCCAAACTGGGAGGGACATATGGCGGAGAACGCCGTTGCCGCGCGTTTCTATAACGCGGCAGAAGACTTGATCGGCCGGAATCTCACGGCGGGTCGCGGGGGCAAGAAGGCTGTCATCGACAGCCGCGGTTCATATACCTATCAGGAGCTGGCGGACCGGATCGAGCGGTTCGCGAACGCCATCCGGGCGGCGGGTGTGCTGCCGGAGCAGCGTGTCATCCTGGCGCTGCATGACACGATTGATTTCCCGACGGCCTTCCTCGGGGCGATCTGGGCCGGGGTGATCCCGGTGCCGATCAATACCCGGCTCGCGCCACGGGACTATGCCTATATCCTGGCGGACAGCCGGGCCGAGGCCCTGTTCGTTTCCGATAATCTGATCGAGTCCGTTCTCTCTGAAGTCGTAACGGAGCCGCGCCATGTCGTGGTTTCCGGCGCCGAGGTGGCCGGGCGGCAATCCTTTACGGATTTCATCGCGGCGCCGGGAGACGACACGGCGCCGGCGGAAACCACGCCGGACGATCTCTGTTTCTGGCTCTACACATCCGGCACAACGGGCATGCCGAAGGGGGCGGTGCATCTGCATTCCCACCTGATGGAGAGCGCCAATCTCTACGCCGTGCCGATGCTCGGCATTTCCGAGGAGGATGTCGTCTATTCGGCGGCCAAGCTGTTCTTCGCCTATGGGCTCGGCAACGGGCTGACTTTCCCCTTCGCGGTCGGGGCCACGGCTGTCTTGCTGGAAGGGCCGCCCGCACCGGCCGCGGTCTGCCAGATCATCCGGGAGCACAAGCCGACGCTGTTCTTCGGGGTGCCGACGCTGTACGGCATGCTGCTGGCGTCAAAGGATCTGCCGGGCGCGGAAGAGCATGTGATGCGGCTCTGCGTGTCCGCCGGGGAAGCCTTGCCGGAAGAATTGCTGAATCGCTGGAAGGCGCGCACCGGCACGGACATTCTGGACGGTCTCGGCAGCACGGAAATGCTGCATATCTTCGTCTCAAACCGGGTGGGCGAGATTGTTCCGGGGGCAACCGGAAAAGCGGTTCCGGGCTACGAGCTGCGCCTGCTCGACGAGACGGGCGCGCCGTGCAAGCCCGGGGAAATGGGCATTCTGGAGGTGTGCGGGCCGACATCGGCCGTGATGTACTGGAACCAGCGGGCAAAAAGCATCGACACGTTCCGGGGCGCCTGGACGCGGACCGGCGACAAGTATGTCGCGGACGAGAACGGGGTCTATACCTATTGCGGACGGAATGACGACATGATGAAGGTCGGCGGCATCTATGTGTCGCCGTTCGAAGTCGAAGGGGCGCTGCTGAAGCACCAGGCGGTGCTTGAGGCGGCCGTGGTCGGCCATCCGGACCATGACGGTCTGGTCAAGCCGAAGGCCTATGTGGTGCTGGCAGAGGGTGTTCACGCCTCGGACGATCTGACGGCGGACCTGACGGACTTCGTCAAGAAAGACCTGGCGAGTTTCAAATATCCGCGCTGGATTATCTATGCGGATGAGCTGCCGAAAACGGCTACCGGGAAAATCCAGCGTTTCAAACTCAGGGAAACCGCCTGATCTGGCGGTTTCCCGGGTTCGAACTCGGGGGAGAGTCTTGGTTTAGTGCTTCGGGGCGATCTTGACGGTCGGCTCGAAGCTGATCTTCTTCTGCATCGCTGCATGCAGGTCGAACAGTGACGCGATCTGGCGGCCGAATGAGCGCAGGGCTTCATGGACGGCCTTGGACCGCTCGGCGCGACCGGCTGCGATGTAGCGTTCAACCTGTGCGAAATCGATGGTTTCGCGTTCGATGAGGGTTTTGTTAGCAGTCATAACAGTGCTCCTGATTTGTAAACGAGCCCGCTGATCTTCGCTGCTTGGCTAGTTGCGTTTCCCAATGACTGACAATTTAGGTCAGGTTCGCTGACATTTCAATGTTGCAATGCAGCAAGGCTGGTATGCCATTTTGGAAATGGTGCAGGTGCGAGATGCCGAAGGATGGCATTGACCTGCCCTGTCATCAGCAACTGCAGTTCGGGCACCGGGCGGAAATCGCCGTGCGGCTCATGTTCTCGCGCCATTCAAAATGCTTCCAGACAGCATTGTAAATTCCCGAAAGCATTGATTTCACTGCCATTGCGCGCTCGCGCTTGCCATTGGCAATGCCGACATTGATTTCGGTGTTACTCGGAGTGCGGATCAGGGTGGTTTGCATATCGGCCTCCTTTCGAGTGGCTATGATCAGAGCATAACAAGTTCCCTTTGTTCGGTAATTAATGATTTTGACATCAAATTGGTTCCTGTTTGGATCTAAATGGAGGCTGCTATGCAGCAGATGATTGCATCGCAGGCGGCGTGAATGTGCAGTATTGTTCATGTTGCGCTGCGATATATTGCGGGCGCGTTGAGGTGCTTTCCGGTGTGTTGCTGCTCCGGGGCCAGTTTCACATCGACAAAGCGCGATGAAAGACCTAAGAGCTGCCGCACTGTTTGGCCGGTGAGGCTCCCCACACCGGCAGGAAACAACGTGCCGGTGAGGCTTCCCGCATCGGCAGAACAGAAAAGGAATGGTCCATGACCAGCAAAGAAACCACCGCGTTCAGCCGTACCGGGCTCGTCGCGGGTATGAGCGCCATGGGCGTTGTCGTGCTCGTTTCGAACATCGCGGTCAATTTTCCGATCAATGACTGGCTGACCTGGGGCGCGCTGATCTATCCGATCGCGTTTCTCGTGACAGATCTGATGAACCGCATCTTCGGCCCGGCCTTTGCCCGCAAGGTGGTCTATGCCGGTTTTGCCCTCGGTGTCGGGCTGTCTCTCTGGTTTGCCGATCAGCGCATCGCGCTTGCGTCCGGCACCGCCTTCCTGACCGCGCAGCTTCTGGATATCTGGGTGTTTGACCGTCTGCGCCGGCAGAGCTGGTGGAAAGCGCCGCTGGCCTCTTCGCTGCTTTCCTCCGCGCTTGATACGGCTCTGTTCTTCTCGCTCGCCTTCTATGCGACGGGGCTTCCCTGGGTGACCTGGGCGATCGGCGACTACGGCGCGAAGCTGGCCATGGCGGCGGTCCTGCTGGTGCCCTTCCGTGCCTTCATTGCCCTGCTGCCCCAGCGCTTTGCGCGGGACGGGGCCATGGCGGACAGCTCTCAGTAAGGTCTCCGCATGCACGTCGATCTGTTCGACTACGAACTGCCGCAACACTTTATTGCCACGGAACCGGCGGAGCCGCGCGACAGCGCGCGGCTTCTCGACCTGACAGGCGCGGGGCTTGTGGATCGGGGTGTCTCGGATTTGCCGGGGCTGCTGCGTGCGGGCGATATTCTTGTCTATAACAATACCCGGGTGATCCCCGCCCGGCTGACCGGCCGCCGGGGCGATGCCCGGATCGAGGCGACGCTGCACAAGGCGGAAGCCGACGGCTCCTGGGCGGCTTTCGTGCGTCCGGCAAAGCGCTGCCGGGTCGGTGACATCATCCTCTTCGAGGGCGAACTCGAAGCGGAAGTCCGTGAGAAGCGCGATGGTGGCGAGGTCATCCTTGGCTTTCCGGAAACCGGCGCCGCCCTGATCGAGACCCTGAAGCGCGTCGGCCGCATGCCCCTGCCGCCTTATATAAAGCGCGGCGAGGAAGAGGTCGATGACGCGACTTCCTACCAGACCATGTTCGCCGCCCGTGACGGTGCCGTCGCGGCGCCGACCGCCGGGCTGCATTTCACCGACCGTTTGCTGGCCGCGATCGACGCCGCCGGTGTCGAACGTGCCGAGCTGACCCTGCATGTCGGTGCCGGTACCTTCATGCCGGTGAAGGCGGAGGATACGGACGACCACAAGATGCACCTCGAATGGGGTGAGATCTCGCTGGACATGGCGCGTCGTATCAACCGGGCCCGGGCTGCGGGCGGCCGTGTCGTTGCCGTCGGCACCACCAGCCTGAGGCTGCTGGAAAGTGCGGTGCTGGAGGACGGCACCGTGCCGGCTTTCTCCGGCGAGACCGGGCTGTTCATCACGCCGGGTTACCGGTTCAAGGCGGTCGATATGCTGCTGACAAACTTCCATTTGCCGAAATCGACCCTGCTGATGCTGGTCTCGGCACTTGTCGGGCGGGAGCGCATGCTCGCCGCCTATGAACATGCCAAGCGGGAAGGCTATCGCTTCTTCTCCTATGGCGATGCCTGCCTGCTCGAACGTTCGGATGACGTGACATGACCCTTGGCTATGAACTGATCACCACCGACGGCGCTGCCCGGCGCGGCCGCCTGACAACGGCACATGGCAGTATCGAGACGCCGGCCTTCATGCCGGTCGGCACGGCGGCGACGGTGAAGTGCATGATGCCGGAATCGGTGAAGGCCACTGGCGCGGAAATCCTGCTCGGCAACACCTATCACCTGATGCTGCGCCCCGGCGCCGAGCGGGTGGAGAAGCTGGGCGGGCTGCACAAGTTCATGAACTGGGACGGCCCGATCCTGACGGATTCCGGCGGCTTCCAGGTGATGTCGCTCTCCAAGCTGCGGAAGATCACCGAGCAGGGCGTGACCTTCCAGAGCCACGTCGACGGCAGCTCCCACGAGCTGACCCCGGAAAGTTCGATCAGGATCCAGCATCAGCTCGATTCCAACATCACCATGTGTTTCGACGAATGCACGCCTTACCCGGTGGAGAAGAAGGAAGCCGCCGAGTCCATGCGGCTCTCGATGCGCTGGGCGCAGCGCTCCCGCGATGCCTTTGTCGACCGGGACGGCTACGGCCTGTTCGGTATCGTGCAGGGCAGCGTGTTCGAGGATCTGCGGCATGAATCCATTGAGGCGCTGACCAAGATCGGCTTCGACGGCTATGCGGTTGGCGGTCTCGCCGTGGGCGAGGGGCAGGAGATGATGTTCTCCACCCTCGATTTCACCACGCCGTCCATGGTGGCGGAAAGGCCGCGCTATCTGATGGGCGTTGGCAAGCCGGACGATCTGGTCGGCGCGGTCGAGCGCGGCATCGACATGTTCGATTGCGTGCTGCCGACCCGTTGCGGGCGGACAGGGCAAGGCTTTACCCGGCGCGGCACGGTGAATGTCCGCAATGCCCGTCATATGGACGACCCGCGCCCGCTGGATCCGGGCTGCTCCTGCCCGTGTTGCAGCAACTACAGCCGGGCCTATCTGCATCATCTTTTCAGGACCGGCGAAGTGCTCGGCCTGATGCTGCTGACCTGGCATAACCTCTCTTATTTCCAGGAAGTGATGGCCGGATTGCGCGGTGCGATTGAGACCGGCACTCTGTCGGCCCATGCTGCGGCCTTTCGGGCCGCGCAGGAGGAGGGCGATATCGAGCCTCTCTGAGACCGTCGGACGGAAAGGGCTTATGCAGCCGGAACAGCGGATCAGACAGGAAGCGGCGGAGATCGGGTTTTCCGCCACCGGGATCACCGCTGCCGATATCGGCACGCGGGAGCAGGATCGGCTGCGTGAATTCGTCGATAATGGCGAGCATGGCGACATGGGCTGGATGGAAGCCCATATGGAGCGCCGTATTGCCCCCAAGGGCATCTGGGAAGACGCCCGGTCCGTTATCGTCCTGACGCAGAATTACGGCCCCGACCACGATCCGATGGCCAATCTTGACGCCGCCGACCGGGCCAACATCTCCGTCTATGCCCGGAACAAGGATTATCACGATCTGATCAAGAAGCGCCTGAAGCGGCTGGCCCGCTGGATGGTCGCCGAGTTCGGCTGTCAGGTGAAGGTCTTCGTGGATACGGCGCCGGTGCTGGAAAAGCCGCTCGCCGCCAGCGCCGGGCTTGGCTGGCAGGGCAAGCATACGAACATGGTTTCCCGTGAACACGGCTCCTGGGTCTTCCTCGGGGAAGTTTTCACCGACATGGAGCTGGCGCCGGATGCGCCGGAGATCGACCATTGCGGCCGCTGCACGCGCTGTCTCGATATCTGCCCGACCAACGCTTTTCCGCGCCCCTATGCCCTCGATGCAAGGCGCTGCATCTCCTATCTGACCATTGAGCATAAAGGCCACATCGCGGAGGAATTCCGGGTGCCGATGGGCAACCGGATCTATGGCTGCGACGATTGCCTTTCCGTCTGCCCCTGGAACAAGTTCGCGGAACAATCCGCCGAGGCTGCTTTCGCCGCGCGGGACGATCTGACCTTGCCGCCGCTGGCCGAATTTCTCGGCCTCGACGATGCGGCATTCCGGGAACGCTTCCGGGGATCGCCGGTCAAGCGGATCGGCCGCGACCGGTTTCTGCGCAATGCGCTGATCGCCTGCGGCAATAGCGGTGATGACCGTCTTGTGCCGATGATCGAAGCGCTTCTGACGGATGCGTCCCCGCTCGTCCGTGCCATGGCGGTCTGGGCGCTGGGGCGGTTGCTGCCGGAGGCGCGGTTTTCGGATCTGGCAAAGGATTTGTCTGAAGGCGAGGAGGACCCGGATGTCCGGGCGGAATGGCTGAAGCGGAAAAGCGTTTTCAGCGGCGCGTCAAGACCAGTCGGGAAATAGCCCGAGGAACACCTGATCCACTTCCTGGCTGCCCTTGTCGCCGACTGGCATCAACAGTCTGGTCGCGGATTTATACTCCTTTTGATAGATCTTCACATGATCCAGCAACGGGGTACGGGTTCGGCGCACGGCGCACAATTCATTGTGAAAGGTCGAGCCGAATTCGCTGTCGACATCGGAAGCAAGCTTTCCGGTCCAGTCCTGTCCGGTGATCTGCGTGATCAGCGTGCCCTCGAGGGCATTCACGAAGTCGTCGAGCTCTTCGACATATTTATAGACGCTGATGAAGCCGAGCCATTTCTGTAAAGCGTGCGGGGTGAAGGCATTCCTGTCCGGGATGCCGTCTGTCAGGCAGCATTCGTGCCAGTATTCAAGCAGGCCTTCCGCGCGGTTGCTGGCGAGCTTGTGAACGTGTCGGTATTTCTGATCGGCTCGATAGTGACCCAGGATCATGGGACGAACACTTTTCCGGCTCTATTCTGAAGCCTTGGCTGCTGCCTGGGGCCGGCCAGGAGGTGATTGGCTGGCTACCTTGGTGCGGATAACAAACGTATTCTGGAAACTCCATTTTCGTGTATGCGATGATTTTCTTAAAATTCGATTAATTTTTGGCCCGGCGGCTGTCTGTGCATCGCGGTGTATGCCAGTAAAATCATGTGCCGGAGCGCTACTGGCGCCGGAAAGCTCATCGGTCTAGTCTGGCGTGGCCTGATCTTTATTCCTGGATACCCTCATGTCGCCCGAAGAGTTCCGCCGCCACGCCCACGACCTTGTCGACTGGATGGCCGACTACATGGAGACGGTGGAGGAATTTCCGGTGCGCGCACAGACCGCGCCGGGCGAGATCGCCGCAAAGCTGCCGGAGGCGCCGCCGGACGCAGGCGAGCCGATGGAGCGGATCTTCGCGGATTTCAAATCGGACGTGATGCCGGGTATCACCCATTGGCAGCACCCGCGCTTTTTCGCCTATTTCCCGGCCAACAGCTCGCCGCCGTCGGTGCTGGCGGAAATGCTGACGGCGACCCTCGGCGCGCAATGCATGCTGTGGCAGACAAGCCCGGCGGCGACCGAAATGGAAACCCGGGTGCTGGACTGGCTCCGACAGATGACGGGCCTGCCGGAAGGATTGACCGGCGTAATCCAGGATTCCGCTTCCGGCGCGATTCTCTGTGCCCTGCTGACGGCGCGGGAAAAGGTGACGAACTGGGACACCAACGAGCGCGGGCTCGGCCAACAACCGGTACTGACGGTCTACACCTCGAACCAGACCCACTCCGCGACCGAGAAGAACGTGAAGATCATCGGTCTTGGCCGTGAAAATCTGCGGCTGATCGACGTGGACGATAATTTCGCCCTGCGTCCGGATGTGCTGGAGGAGCGGATTCTGGCGGACAAGGCGGCCGGATGCGTTCCGACATGCGTTGTCGCTTCCATCGGCGCCACCGGCGTCGGCGCCGTCGACCCTCTCCGGGCCATTGGCGAGATTTGCGAGCGGCACGGTATCTTCCTGCATGTCGACGCGGCATGGGCGGGAACGGCCTGGTTGCTGCCGGAACAGCGCTGGATGCTGGATGGTATCGAATATGCCGACAGCATCGTCTTCAATCCGCACAAATGGATGCTGACGAATTTCGA
>NZ_CAXBDC010000127.1:0-11066 GCF_963974195.1 uncultured Nisaea sp. | reverse complement strand
ATGAACACCCGCATTGCCGAGGAGACGACGGTGATCAACACCGCCTGCCATGGCGTCGGCCCGGCATTGGCGGAGACTCCGATCGCCCAGCGTTGCGCAGTGTTGAAGAACTTGGCCTGGTCCGCGAAAGCGCCAAGGAACACATGGGGCGGCGGCAACAGTTTGGGGTCGGCCCAGCCTATGGCCCAGAGAAATTCCCAGATCGCGGCGAATGTGCCGACGGAGACGAGAGTCCAGCCGATTTTCGGCAGAAGCTCCCGTAGCGGCTCCGGCAGCGTATAGCCGGCAAGCGCCGGCGGACTGTCTTGTCCGCCGGCGGCTGTGCCGGTCCCGCTGACCGGAGTCCGGTCAGTTGAGACTGAGGCCATGATCAGGCCGCCTTCAGCTTGAGCTTACCGTAAAGCTCGGGATTCTCCGCGATGACTTCTTCAAGTGGAGTCCAGTCGATCGCGGCGCGGTCGGGCTTGTTCTTGATGTAGCCCATCTCCACCAGACTGTCGGTCCGGTCGAGAATGAAGTCGGTCTGGGACCGGGCATCGACCACGGCCGGCTGCTTGGCCATGGCGATCTTCGCGTTCTCCATCGAGGTCTTGTAATAAGTGCCGACCAGTTTCTCGAGTGTGCCCGCCGGGTCGCTTTCCGCCATGATCTGGGCTTTCATCATGCCCTTGATCAGGGCCTTCAGGCCTTCCCGGTTTTCCTCGATCAGCGGTGACCGGGCAGCCAGCACGCAGTCCGTATAGCCCTTGCCATAGATGTCCGTGCCATCGGACAGCATCACAGCCCCGGGCACGTCGTTCACGAGCGCAGTCCCGTAAGGCTCGATGGTGCAGATCCAGTCGACCGCGCCGGCCTTGAAGGCTTCGACGGCTTCCGGGGTGGAGCCCATGTAACGGACATTGATGTCCTTGAAATCGACACCGTGCTTCTTCAGCCAGTCGTAGGGCATGACCTCAAGGGTATCGAGCTGGAAGGTTGCCAGGGTCTTGCCCTTAAGTTTCTCGGCACTGTCGAGGCCCGGTCGGGCGACGATCACGCAGCCTTCGATGCCGCCGCCGGCAACCACCTTCACCGGTGCGCCCGCATCGTAGAGCGCCATGAAGCTGGTATAGGGCATCAGGCCGACATCGACCTGGCCGATCCCGAGAAAGGTGACCTGTTCGGCAAAGGTCGGTGTGTTGACGAATTCCAGCGTCAGACCGTCTTCCTTCGCGGTCTGCACGGCGTGGGTCAGGAACATGTTCAGATTGCAGAACCCGGTCCCGTGCGTGGACTGGATGGTGCTTTCCGCAGCCATCGCAGCGGACCCGAACATGCCGGGTCCTACTCCCATGGTGATGACACCGGCGGCACCGGCCGCCGTCGATTTCAGGAATTTACGCCGGTCCATTCTGATGGCCTCGAAATCAGGTAAATCGAGGCGTCCGTGACGTTCACACATTTTAGCACTCCCTGTGGCTGGACGCTGGCCGCCGATTTTTCGGTTCGGGTCAACGCTGCAGAGAGGGCGCATAAGCCCCCTCGCGCCCCGGGATCCGGGGCGATGTTGCGGGAGCGGCTTGCATTCAAGTGGCGGGCACGGGTTAAAGGGAAGGATCCCGTGTGCCCTGAAGAGACATCAAGTAGCGCCTACCGGCACTATCGAGGAATGCATTTGCATCGCCGCAACAGTGGGTGGCACGCCAACCAATAAGCTATCGTCGAAACGATGCTGCGCTACAGCAAGCATCGCAATTCCCATACCAAACAAAATGAATCCTATAGTTCAGTGTGTTGGTTCTTGTGTCGTCATTAAATACTCAAAATTCATGTTAAATTTTGTGCATCGCAACCGGGTCGGTGCTGTTTTTATGGGCAGTCCTTGCCTCGCGGTCATGATGCTTGCAGTCTGTTGTGCGGGGCCTGGATGGATTCTTTGAGCCAGGATGGCTGATCTTGCTGGTTGTTCCGGCATGTTTCCGGCAGGCTACCCGGGTACGGTCTGCATCTTGCAGGCCCTGGACGAACTCCTCCCACGCGAACCAGTCCGGAGCGCGACCATGCGAAATATAACCGTTGCCGCCGCCCAGATGGGGCCGGTGAGCCGTGCCGACAGCCGGTCCGTTGTGATGGACAGGTTGATCGCGATGATGGAGATCGCCTCCCGGCGCGGTGCCGGTCTGGTGGTTTATCCCGAACTGGCCCTGACCACGTTCTTCCCGCGCTGGTATATCGAGGATGATGCGGAACTGAACGCCTTTTACGAGCGCGAGATGCCGGGGCCGGACACCGCGTCTCTGTTCGAGAAGGCAAAGCAGCTCGGCATCGGGTTCAGCATCGGTTATGCGGAGCTGACGCCGAAGGGGGAGCGGTTCAACACCTCGATCCTGGTCGGCCCGGACGGCACGCTGCTCGGCAAATACCGCAAGATTCATCTGCCGGGGCATCCGGAGCACGAGCCATGGCGGGCTTTCCAGCATCTGGAGAAGCGCTATTTCCAGCCGGGCAATCTGGGCTTCCGGGTATTCGACGGTTTCGGCGGCCGGATCGGCATGTGCATCTGCAACGACCGGCGCTGGCCGGAGACCTACCGGGTCATGGGCTTGCAGGGCGCCGAGATGGTCCTGCTCGGCTTCAACACGCCGATCCACAATCCCCCGGCACCGGAGCATGACCGATTGTCCTGGCATCACAACACGCTGGTGATGCAGTCCGGCGCCTACCAGAATGCCTGTTTCGTCGTTGGTGTCTCCAAGGCCGGGATGGAAGAGGGCGTGCATCATATGGGCGGCACCCAGATCATCGCCCCGACGGGCGAGACCATCGCCGTGGTGACGGGTGAGGGAGACGAGGTGATCGCCGCCGATTGCGATCTCGATCTCTGCCGCTCCTACCGGGAAAGCGTGTTCGCTTTCGAACGGCACCGGGAGCCGGACAGCTACAAGCTGATCACCGGCACAAAAGGCTGCGTCACGCCGGAAGAGGCGAAGCGCATCGATCCCGCCCTCGCACGGGAAGACTAGGACAGTTTCCCTCTGATATTTTTTCCAACCCCCGAGATAACACATGACCTATGACCACAAGCTTCTCCTGATCAACCCGAATGCCACGGTGAGTGTGACCGAGCGCATGGCCGTCGCCGCCCGCGAGGTGCTGGGCCCGCGCTGGTATGTCGAGGAAATGACCAATGTCGGCGCGCCGCCGATCATCACCGACGATGCCGGGCTGAAGCTGGCGACGGACCTGATGGTGGAAGCCTTCGACAAAGGGCGTGATCCTCTGGACGGGGTGATGGTCGCCGCCTTCGGTGATCCTGCCCTGCAGGAGCTGAAAGCCAAGCTGCCGGTGCCGGTGGCCGGTATCGCCGAAAGTGGCATGCTGGAAGCGGCGACATACGGCAATTTCGCCATTGTGGCGCCGACGCCGGACCTGTTCGATGCCATCACGGCTCTGTCCGTGCGGTACGGCGTGCGGGACAGGATGTCGGCCCTGCTGACCACGACGACCGATATCTACGTGCTGATGAACGAGCCCCAGGCGCTTGTCGAAACCCTGCGCGGGATGATCGACGAAGCGGTTGCGCGCGGCGATGTCGACGCGGTGGTGATAGGTGGCGGTCCGCTGGCCGATGCGGCGAAGACGCTTGCCGCCAGCAATCCGCCCTGTCCGGTCATCGGCCCGGTTCCGGCTGCGGCCCGGCGGCTGCGGACACTCATTCTGGGTGAGGATGCCTGAGGTGAGCGGGCGCGACTTTCTCGGCTACGGTAACAATCCTCCGAACCCCGAGTGGCCCGGCGGAGCGCGGCTAGCCGTGTCTCTGGTCGTGAATGTCGAGGAGGGGGCGGAATATTCCGTCAGCCTCGGCGACGAACGGAACGAGCCGGTCTACGAGATTGTCGAGGAAGTCGAGGGCGCCCCCGATCCCTGCAAGGATACCCATTTCGAGTACGGCACCCGCGCCGGCTACTGGCGCATCATGGAGCTGCTCGACCGCTATGGCATGAAAGCCTACATGAACTGCTGCGCCCGGGCCCTGACGCTGTCGCCCTGGATGGCGCGGGACATGGTGGAGCGCGGTCACGAGATCGGCTGTCATTCCTATCTCTGGGAGCGCCATGCCGGGATGAGCGAGCAGCAGGAGCGGGAGATCATTGCCCGCTGCGTGACCGAGATTGAAGCCGCCGCAGGCGTCCGCCCGGTCGGCTGGCACACCCGGTCAGCTCCCAGTCCGAACACCCGCCGCCTGCTGGTCGAGGAGGGCGGCTTTCTGTACGACAGCGACGCCTATAACGACGATCTGCCCTTCGTGCGGGAAGTCGGCGGGCACGCGCATGTGGTGCTGCCCTACGCCTTCGATACCAACGACATGCGCTTCCAGCGTGGCGGCGGTTTCACCTATGGCGACGATTTCGCGAAATACTGCATCGATGCCATCGACTGGCTCTGGGCGGAAGGCGCCACGGCGCCGAAAATGATGACCATAGGCCTGCATCTCAGAATCATCGGCCGTCCGGGCCGGATCGGCGGGCTGGACACGGTGCTGAAGCATCTGAGCGGACTGGATGGTGTCTGGATTGCAAGGCGGGACGAGATCGCGCACCACTGGCGGGCACGCACCGGGTTGCCTGAATGGCGGGGCAGGGAAGCCGGGTAACAAAAAGCCTGCCCTGTTAGCGATCATATTTGTATGCTGGATGCATAGAAACTAAGCAAAATAGCGGATGGAGACAGGGGGAAGAAACCCAAACCATCTGAATTAAAAGAATAAAGACGGCGTCCGATCTGGACTCCTTCTTGCAAGCTTGGGGCAGGCGCAGAATTGCGTGGCCTCTCCCGGGGAGATGGCTCGCCAAGCGCTTTCTTCCTTCACGGGCGATGTTCTGTCGTCCGAAATAAAGAACACACGAACAGGAGTGGCAAATGGGTAAAATGAAGACACTGTTGGCTTCCGCCGCGATGGGCGCCGGAATGCTGGCGACCGCGGGCAGCGCCCAGGCGGTGGAATGGATCATGGCGTCCGGCTATCCGGACAGCAACTTCCTGACCAAGAACGTGAAGCTGTTCGTCGAGGATGTGAAGGCCAATACCTCGGTCGATATCCAGCTGAATTCCAATGACAGCCTGATCAAGCTGGATGCAATCAAGACCGCCGTGCAGCGCGGCCAGATTCCGATCGGCGAAATCCGCCTCGGCGTCTATGGCAACGAGGACCCGATGTATGTCCTCGCCGGCCTGCCGTTCATCGCGTCGGATTATGCCGACGCATGGCTGCTGAAGGACCTGCAGAAAGAATATTTCGACGCCATCTTCAAGAAGGCCGGCATGCGGGTGCTGTTCTATCAACCGTGGCCGGGCCAGGGCTTCTACACCAAGTTCCCGGTGACCAAGGTCGATGATTTCAAGGGCAAGAAGCTGCGGATCTATTCCACGGCGACCCAGAAGATGGGTGAAATGCTCGGCTTCGACGCCACCATCCTGCCGTTCGCCGAAATCCCGCAGGCCTTCTCCACCGGCCTGATCGAGGCGCTGTTCACCTCGCCGCAGACCGGTATCGACATCCAGGCATGGGACAACACCTCCAACTTCACCTATGCCGGTGCGATCTTTTCCAAGAACGCCGTCATCGTGAGCGAGAAGTATTTCGCCGCCCTGTCCGCTGAAGATCAGGCGGGCATCCTCGCCGCTGCCGAGAAAGCCGAACTGCGGGCCTGGGAAATGAGCGCGGAAACCACCGCCGCCCAGATCAAGGTGCTGACGGATAACGGCATGTCCGCCGGCAAGGCGCCGGAAGAAGTCACCGCCAAGATGAAGACCATCGGTCTTGAGATGATGAAAGGCTGGCGCGAAGGCGCGAGCCCGGAAGCGAACGCGATTCTCGATCGCTATCTCGCCCTGCAATAAGCAATACCGGCGGCCGCCTCCTTTGGGGGCGGCCGTTGCCTTTTCCGGATCCTGACCGAACTCCGAAAGACATTCCCCCCGAGAGGCATCAATGGCGGTAAGACGACTACTGGACAGGCTTTATCTCTGGAGCGGCTATCTTGCGGCTTTTTTCCTCGTCGCGATCGCGCTCTCCATCGTGGCGCAGATCATCGGGCGGTTCTTCGGGGTGGCCATCGATTCGACCGAAAGCGCCGGCTTTTGCCTGGCCGCGTCGACCTTCTTCGGTCTGGCCTATACCTTCCGCTATGACGGCCATATCCGGGTCACTCTGCTGATCCGTTTGGCGAAGGGGCCGATGTCGAAACTGACCGAGCTCTGGGGCGTCGGTTTCTGCGTTCTGGCCATGGGTTACATGACCTACTGGGCCGGCGATCTGATTTATTTCTCTTACATCTTCGGCGATATGAGCAAGGGGCTGCTGGCCATCCCGCTATGGGTTCCGCAATCGGCCATGGGGCTCGGTTTGCTGATCCTGACAATCGCTCTGGTGGATGAATTCATCGGTATTCTGCGCGGCCAGACACCGAGCTATGTCGAGAACTCGACTGCCTTGTTCTCGGGGGAGGACGACTGATGGATGCCGGAACGATCTCTGCCATTCTTTTCATCCTGATGCTCGGCCTGCTGGCCTCGGGCATCTGGGTCGCACCGGCCCTGCTCGCGGTTGGGTATTTCGCTCTCGAGTTCTTCTCTCCGGCACCGGCCGGATCCCTGCTTGCGGGCGCGGTCTGGGAGGCGAGCTGGAACTGGGCGCTGACCGCGCTGCCGCTGTTCGTCTGGATGGGGGAAATCCTGTTCCGGACCCGGCTTTCGTCGGACATGTTCAACGGGCTCGCACCCTGGCTGGCCCGGCTGCCGGGCGGCTTGCTGCACGTCAATATCGTCGGCTGCGGCGTCATGGCGGCAGTCGCGGGTTCCAGCGCGGTGACCTGCGCCACGGTCGGCCGGATGAGCATCCCGGAGCTGAAGAAGCGCGGTTATGACGAGAAACTGTCCATCGGCACGCTCGCCGGGTCGGGCACGCTCGGCCTGCTGATCCCGCCCTCCATCATGCTGATCGTCTATGGCGTCATCGCCCAGCAATCGATCTCGCGCATGTTCATCGCCGGTGTCGTGCCGGGCATCCTGATCATCTCGATCTTCATGGCCTATGTCGCGATCCGCGCACTGCTGAACCCGGAACTGGCCCCGCGGCAGGAAGAGCGTCTCAGCTTTCTTGAGAAGGTAAAGGCATCGCGTCTGCTGTTCCCGGTGGTGCTGCTGATTTTCTGCGTGATCGGCTCGATCTATGGCGGTTTCGCCACGCCGACGGAAGCGGCGACCATCGGTGTGCTTGGCGCTTTGGGGCTGGCCTGGTGGTCGAAGACGCTGAACTGGGCCTCCTTCATGGACAGCCTGATGGGCGCCGTCCGCACGTCCTGCATGATTGCCTTCATTCTCGCAGGTGCGGCCTTCCTTTCCATCGCCATGGGCTTCACCGGCGTGCCGCGCGTTCTGGCCAGCTATGTCGATGCCTGGAACCTGTCGCCCGGCATGCTGCTGGTGCTGCTGACCGTGCTCTACATCTTCCTCGGCTGTTTCCTGGATGGTGTCTCGATGATGGTGCTGACCGCCGCCGTGGTCCTGCCAATGGTGGAAAGCGCGGGGATCGATCTGATCTGGTTCGGTATCTTCACCGTCATCGTGGTCGAGATGGCGCAGATCACCCCGCCGGTCGGCTTCAACCTGTTTGTGCTGCAAGGCATGACGGGACGGGACCTTATTCAGGTCACGAAGGCCTCGGTGCCGTTCTTCTTCCTGATGCTGCTCGGCATCCTGATCATCGCCCTGTTCCCGGAGCTCGTGACCTGGCCGGTCGAATATATGGTCCGGAAAAACTGACCTTCAGGCTGTCATGCCTGATGCATGGAAACCCGGCGGTCTCCTGACCGCCGGGTTTTGTTTTGGTCCCTACCAGCGGAAACGCAGGCCGGCATAGACGGATCGTCCGATGCCCGGCTCGTAGAGCGCGGACGAGGAGGTGGCGACCGCCGCAACGCTGGCGCTGGCGATATATTTCTCGTCCGTCAGGTTGCGGGCATCGATGAAGAACGAGAAATTCTCCGTGATGTCGTAACCGGCCCGGAAGCCGAGCAGGGCGTAATCTTCTGTCTTCTGGGTGTTGGCATTGTCGACGTAATAGGCCTCCGGCACCCATTCCACGTTCGGCCCGGCATAGAAGCCAAGCGGGCTCTTGTAGAGCAGTTCGGCCCGCAGGAAGTGACGCGGCGCGCCGGGCAACTCGTTGTCACCCCAGGCCGAGTCTCCGTCGAAGCGGAAATCGCTGAAGGTGTAGGCGGTGTTGATCCAGAGCTTGTCTTCCGCGCTGCCTGTCGTGAACAGTCCCTTGACCGGAGCCCAGCCAAAGGCGGCTTCAACACCCTGATGGATCGTCTTGTCGGCATTGGTGACGCTGTACTGGCCGCCACCAAGATCGAAATACTGGAACTCGTTCTCGATATGCGCCCGGTAGATGGCGAAGTCCCAAGTAAGGTCCTCCCGCGCGCCACGGGTGCCGATTTCCAGCGTGGTTGCATATTGCGCATCGGTGTCGGAAAGCGCCGCGTTGGTGAAGTTCAGCTCACCAAAAGTCGGGGCTTCGCCGCTCCGCGACAGATTGCCGAAGACCTGCCATTCCGGACCGGCCTGCCACAGCAGGCCGAGTTTCGGGTTGAGGAAGGTGTAGTCGTTATCGCCGGAGGTATCGGTGGCGTCGGCGAATTCGTCTTCCCGTTCCCGCACCGCATGGACAAGCTGAATACCGGTCACAAGCGTCAGGTCCGGCCGCAGGTCGAAACCGTTTTCGGCATAGCCGATCAGGTTGAAGGACCGGTCTTCCGAGCCGGACAGAAGCGCACCCTTGCTGCCGCCTGAATTCACATATTGCCTGTTGTCGACCCAGCCGCCGAATGCGGTGATCCCCGCAGTCACCCGGTTGCCGTGGTCGAACAGGGTGTGCTCGCTGGTGGTTCGGGCGAAAGCACCGAAGTCGTTATAGGTGTAGTCGAGATATTGGAAGATCGGGTGGATCAAGTGCTTGTTGATGGCATAGCCGCCGAACTCGGCAGTCGCGCCGTCGAGCTGTACCGTCGTCTTGTTGGCGATACGGACTGACTCGATGTTGCGCTGATAATCCCGGGCGATGTTGTTTGCGGTCGCCGGCTCCGGGTCGTTCAGGGCGGTGGCCTTGCTGACGGAGCCGGGGATCTCCTGTTCGATGTCGGTCAGGTTGAGATAGAACCGGGTCTCGACTGCGTCACTGATCCGGATGCCGACATTGCCCGAGGCACGTTTGGATTCGCCTTCGCTGTGATCCCGGAAGCCGTCCTGAGTCAGGTAGGAGCCGGTGATGAAACCATCGACATTACCCTCCGCGGCACCGCTGCTCAGTTGCAGGCGGCGGAAGCCGAAGCTGCCGATATCTGTCCGGCCTTCGAGAAGATGGGCGTCATGACCGCTGGGCGTGACGAAATTCACCGCCCCGCCGAGGGAGTTGGCGCCATATTTCAGGCCGTTCGCCCCCTTGTAGACCTCGACATAACGATAGGCGGTCGGGTCGATCTCCTGAAAGTCGGCACTGCCGTCGGAGACGCTCATCGGCACGCCGTCCTGATAGAGCTGCACACCGCGCAGATGGAAATTCCGGGACAGCCCGGAGCCCCGGATGGAGAAGCGGGAATCCTCGCCCCATTTCGGCTGGACGAAAACGCCCGGAACGTAGTCGAGCACATCCTTGAAAGTTGTCGATGCGCCATCCTTCCAGACTTCGTCGGAGATGACTTCGACCGCGCCGGGTGTCTGTTCGATCTGGCGCCGGGCTTCCCCGGTGCTGGGAACGGTCAGGGACGGCTCCGGTTTCGCGGTGACGCTGACCGGGTCAAGTTTGACCGGCGCTTCGGTCGTCTGGGCCAGGGCAGCGGTTGCCGTGCTGGCGAGCAATGCCGCGCAGAGCAGCATTCGCGCGGCCGGTCGGGCCGCAAGGGATTTGCGTTCACGCATAAAAAAACCTCGTATGAAACGACAGGAAAAATCCAATGCCGGAAGGCATCGGGTCAGTCGGTCAGACGAGGTTCCGGGGAGGAGCGCGGGAGCCGAGCGGCGGGCCGTTAGCCGGCGGCAGCGGCACGTCCTCGGATGCGGGCGCTGGATTGACGGAGGCCAGCCTTGCGATCTTCGTGAGCGGTGCAAGATCCGGCACGGTGAAGGCGTGGGCGAAGGCGGCGTGAAACGGACATTCCGGCGTAGCGGACTGGCCGTTGTCCTTTTTATCGGAAGGGCCGATCGGGCGGCCATCGGGGCCTACCCGGATGGTTTCGATCCCGGACGGCGTACAGATGACGATCTCGACTCCGCCATCTGCGAGGGCCTGAAGGTCCGGCATGTAGCCGACGGGAATGACGGCTCTCAGGATGAACAGAAGCAACGTCAGGCGCGCCGCAAGACGCACCCGGTAACTGCCATTCCTGAATTTTGATCCCCCAACCATAGTCGGTGTATCTGAAAGAATTCCTGGTATGTCGAGTTAAAAGCGCCGGATGCCGGTGCGGCAAAAGGAGGCTGGCTTTAATCCGGCTCGATCAGGGGCGCCCGGCTCAGGGCGTTTCCGGCATTGGCGAGTTTTGCCGCGAGACGCAGGAATTCCGCGCGTTCGTCAGGTTCCAATCCGCCGGTCATCAGCATCTGGATGTCCTGCACCAGCGGGGTCACCGCACGGTAAAGGTCGCTGCCCGCGTCTGTCAGATGCATTTCCCGGGCGCGCCGGTCGCGCGGGCTGACCTTGCGTGTCACCAGCCCTTTCGCATCCAGCTTGTCGAGAACGGTGCCGATGGTTGCCCGGTCATAGGCGATCAGCCCGGCGAGGGTTGCCTGGTCGATGCCGGGTTTCTGATCCAGTGTCGCGAGGCAGGCATATTGCACCTGCGTCAGGTCATATCCGCTGGCCTTGAGGTGATCCTGAAACACCGACACCGAAATCTGGTTCAGTCGCCGGATCAGGTGTCCGGCCATGCCGTGGATCGGAAGTGCCATCATAACTCCGGCTGTCGCCTGTAATATAGTAAGTATGCTTATCAACTTGACCTTTCGATGCAACAGGTATTCTGTTG
>NZ_CAXBDC010000126.1:0-11113 GCF_963974195.1 uncultured Nisaea sp. | reverse complement strand
CGATGCGATGGAACGTGCCGGCTCCGCCGACCGTGCCAAGATCACCGAGGCGATGGCTTCCAGCACCTGGTCCGATCACTTCATGCCCTATGGCCCGACCAAGATGGTCAACGGCCAGAATGAAGGCGCGCAGGCCATGGTCATGCAGGTTCTGGACAAGGAGATCGAAGTTGTCGCGCCGAAGGCATTCGCGACCAAGGCTCCGGTCTTCCCGCGTCCGGCCTGAGGCCCTGCCTGACTTGAACTGGCGGCGGGGGCGTCCAGCGCTCCCGCCGTGCCACGCGGCCCGAACGCGATAGCAATTCATGGATTTTCTCGGTATCAGCCTGCCGTCCTATTCTCTTGAGACGGTCTTCGGTTCCGCCATCAGCGGTGTTTTCCTCGGTGCGATCTATGCTCTGGTCGCGCTCGGACTGACGCTGATCTATGGCGTCCTGCACATCATCAATTTCGCCCATGGCACGCTTCTGATGCTGGCCATGTATGCGGTTTTCTTCCTGTGGAGCATCTTTGGGATCGATCCCTACCTCGCCATGCTGATCGTCGTGCCGGGGGGGTATCTCTTCGGCTACGTGCTGCAGCGGAGCGTGATCGGCCGGACCAATCACGGCCGGGACGAGATCATCCTTCTCGCCACCCTCGGCGTTTCCATCGTGCTGGAGAATTTCGCCCTGTTTGCTTTCTCCGCGAACGAGCGGAACGTGCAGGTGCCCTATGATTTCGACGGTATCGATCTCGGCGTTGTCTATGTCGTCTGGCCGGAGGTCGCGGCGCTTGTCGGCTCGCTTGTGATCACCGCCGCGCTTTGGTGCTTCATGAGCTTCACGGATACCGGCAAGGCCATTCGCGCCGTTGCCAAGGAGCGGCATGGCGCCCGCCTGATGGGCATCAATGTCGAGCATATCTTCGCCGTCAGCTTCGGCATCGGCACGGCCTGCGTTGCCGCCGCCGCCAGCCTGCTGGCACCGACCTATGCGGTGTTCCCGCAGGCCGGATATCTGTTCGTGCTGATCGCCTTCACCGTCGTCGTGCTCGGCGGCATGGGCAGCTTCGTCGGTGCGCTGGTCGGCGGCCTTGTCATCGGCGTGACGGAACAGATCGGCCGGCTCTATCTTGGTGAAAGCCTCGGGCTGATCACCATTTCGGTGATCTTCATCCTGATCCTTCTGTTCCGGCCCACAGGCCTCTTCGGGCAACGGCTATGAGCGCGGCAACGATGAGCGGCAGCAACATGCAACGGATCGGCTGGGCCGTCCTGATCGGCGCTTTGCTGGCGGCACCCTTTGCCATCAGCTCCGGGCGCTGGATGGATTTCATCGAGATCACCCTGTTCGCCGCTTTGCTGGGGCAGGGCTGGAACATTCTCGGCGGCTATGGCGGGCAATATTCCTTCGGTCACGCGCTGTTCTTCGGCACGGCGGCCTATCTGCAGGCGCTGCTGCAATACAAGCTCGGCTGGAGTCCGTGGCTGACCCTCTGGATCGCCATCGGCGGCTCGGTCGCGGTCGGCGCCTTCGTCGGCTTCCTCAGCTTCCGCTACGGGCTACGCGGGTCCTACTTCGCGCTGGTGACGCTGGCTTTCGCCGAGGCGTTCCATGTGCTGGCCCGTTCGCTGGTTTCGGTGACAGAGGGCGGGCGCGGGGTGCAGCTTCCGTTGAACCAGGATCCGGAGCAGGCACTGGCCACCTTCCAGTTTACCTTTGCCGGACCGTTCCTGTCGGAAGCCGGCTATTACTACACGATCCTGGCCTTTCTGCTGATCGGCTTCGCCGTCACCGGCTGGCTGAACCATTCCCGTTTCGGCGCGCAGCTTCAGGCCGTGCGCGAGGATGAAGACGCGGCCTCGGCACTCGGCATCAATCCCTTCCGGGTGAAGATGGGCGCGATCTGCCTGTCCGCCGCCGTGACCTCGCTTGCCGGGATCTATTACGTGCAGAAATTCCTGTTCGTCGATCCGGGCATCGCCTACGGACCGGGCAAGTCGGTCGAGGCGCTGTTCGCGGCCATCATCGGCGGTGTCGGCACCGTGCTTGGCCCGCTGCTCGGCTCCGCCTTCATTCACATTGTCGGCGAGTTCGCCAAGGAGACCATCGGCGCCATGCTGGGGGATCGGCCGGGCGTCGACCTGATCCTGTTCGGGATCATCCTTGTCCTGATGCTGGCTTATATGCCGCGCGGACTTGTTGGATTGCTGGAAATGCTCTGGCGGAAATTCATGGCAAAGCGGGGAGGCGGCAATGCTTGAGGTTTCCTCCCTGACCAAACGCTTTGGCGGCCTCGTCGCCGTCAATGGCGCCAGCCTGAGCGTTGCCGAGGGCGAGATCGTCTCCCTGATCGGCCCGAACGGGGCGGGCAAGACCACGCTGTTCGCCACCATCGCGGGCTTCCTGAAGCCGAGCGAGGGCAGCGTCCTGCTCGGCGGGCAGGACATCACCGGGCGCAAGCCGCACGATATCTGCCGGCGCGGCATGGTCCGCACCTTCCAGGTGGTGAAGCCCTTCGCCGGTCTCAGTGTGCGGGAGAATATCGCCGTCGGCGCGCATACACGGATCGCCGGACGGGCCGAAGCGCTGGCTTTTGCCGGGAAGATCGCCGAGCAGGTCGGCCTTGGCGCCATGCTGGATCAGTCGGCGGGGGATCTCACCGTCGCCGGACGCAAGCGGATCGAGCTTGCCCGGGCGCTGGCGACGCAACCGAAGCTGCTGCTGCTGGACGAGGTGATGGCCGGGCTGAATGCCACGGAGATTCTGGAGATCGTCGAGATCATCCAGCAGATCCGAAAGAGCGGCGTCACGATCCTCCTTATCGAGCATGTCATGCAGGCGGTGATGAAACTGTCCGACCGGGCCTATGTGCTGAACTATGGTGAAATCATTGCCGAGGGCAGTCCTGTCGAGATCGCGCACGATCCGAAAGTGGTCGAGGCCTATCTCGGGCACGGGGCGAGCGAGCGGATGAAGTCCGCGGGAGGCGCCAATGCTTGAGGTCAAGGATCTGAAGGCCGGATACGGCCAGGCGAAGGTGTTGCACGGTGTTTCGCTGAAAATCGGCGAGGGCGAGCTGGTCGCCCTGCTCGGCAGCAACGGGGCCGGCAAATCCACCCTGAACAACAATATCTCCGGCCTTTACAAGCCGTTTGGCGGCAGCATCCGGTTCGACGGTATCGAGATTGCCGGTGCCCGGACCGAAGAGGTCGTGGATCGCGGTCTGATCCAGGTGCCGGAAGGCCGCCGGGTTTTTCCGAACATGACCGTGCGGGAAAACCTGGAACTCGGCTCCTACCGGCGGGCCACACCGAACAGGTCCCGGAATATCGACCGGGTGGTCGGGATCTTTCCGCGTCTGAAGGAGCGGTTCGATCAGTATGCCGGCACGCTTTCCGGCGGCGAGCAGCAAATGCTTGCCATCGGGCGCGGCCTGATGGCCGAGCCGCGCCTGCTGATCCTTGATGAGCCGTCTCTGGGTCTGTCGCCGCTGCTGGTGGAGGAGATGTTCGCGCTGATCCAGAAGCTGCGCGCCGAAGGGCTTGCGATTTTCCTGGTGGAGCAGAATGTCGTTCAGTCGCTGGAAATCGCCGACCGTGCCTATGTCATGGAGAATGGCCTGATCACGGTCGAGGGACCGGCGCAGGATCTGATGCATGACGAGGAGCTGCGCCGCTCCTATCTGGGGATGTAATCATGGCTATGACGCTGGCGGAAAAGATCATCGCGAAGGCGGCCGGGCAGGCAAGTGTCCGGGCGGGTGAAATCGTCACCTGCAACGTCGACCTCGCCATGATCCATGACAGTGGCGGGCCGCGCCGGGTGAAGCCGGTGCTGGAACGTCTTGGCGTGAAGGTCTGGGACGCGAAGAAGGTGGTCGTGATCTCCGATCATTTCGTCCCGGCGGTGGACCAGCAGAGCGCGGCGATTCTGAAACTGACCCGCGACTGGGTGAAGGATCAGGAGATCGAGGGCTTCTACGACCAGCAGGGCATCTGCCATGTGGTCCTGCCGGAGCGCGGTCATCTGAAGCCGGGCATGTTCGTCGTTGGCGGGGACAGCCACTCGCCGACGGGCGGCGCGTTCGGCTGCTACATGTTCGGCGTTGGCGCGACGGACATGGCGGGTGTGCTGGTGACCGGGGAGACTTGGATCCGGGTGCCGGAGACCATCCGGATCAACTGGACCGGCGCGCTGCCGCACGGCTCCTCCGCCAAGGACATGATGCTGAAGCTTTGCGCCACCCTCGGCATGGATGGCGGCGATTATCAGGCGGTGGAATATACCGGCAGCACGATCGCGGGCCTCTCGATGACCGAACGTATGACCATGTCCAACATGGCGGCCGAGCTTGGCGCGCAGGCCGGATTGATCGCGGCGGACGGGACGACGGCGGATTATATCCGTGCGGCGGGTGCCGATCCGGACGAGGGCAAGGCCTTCGCTGGGGACGAGGATGCGGCTTACCGCGTGGTCCACAAGTTCGACGCTTCCGCGCTCGGCCCGCAGGTCGCGGCGCCGGACAGCCCGGCCAATTCGGGTCCGGTAGAGGATGCCGACGATGCGCCGGTTGACCAGTGCTATATCGGCGCCTGCACCGGCGCGAAGCTGGAAGATTTGCACATGGCGGCCGAAGTGCTTGGCGGCCGCAAGGTTGCAAGCGGGACACGTCTTCTGTTGGCACCAGCCTCGACTCGGATTACCGCCGCCGCTGCCGCTGACGGCACGCTTGCGAAGCTGACGGAAGCGGGCGCCATCCTGATGCCGTCCGGCTGTGGTGCCTGTGCCGGTTACGGCGCGGGCGTGCTGGCCGAGGGCGAGACCTGCATGGCCTCGACCGCGCGGAACTTCAAAGGCCGGATGGGCGCGCGTTCCTCGAAAGTCTATCTCGGCTCGCCCTACACCGTCGCCGCGACCGCCGTACGCGGCCGTGTCGCCGATCCGCGCCCCTTCCTGGCGGAGAACAGGTCATGAGCGGTAAAGCCTGGAAATACGGCGACAATGTCGACACCGACCTGCTCGCCCCCGGCGCCTATATGAAAGGCCCGGTGGAGGAGCTGGCGAAACATTGCCTCGAAGCCATCGATCTTGAATTCGCACCGAATGTGCAGCCTGGCGACGTTATCGTCGCGGGCCGCAATTTCGGTATCGGCTCCAGCCGCGAGCAGGCGGCGGAAGTGCTGGTCCTGCTGGGCGTGAAAGCCGTCATCGCCAAGAGCTTCGGCGGAATTTTCTACCGCAACGCTTTCAATCTCGGCCTGCTGGCGCTGGTCGCCGATGCCGAGGCGGATGTCGAGGCCGGGCACGCGCTGGATCTCGATCCGGCCAGCGGCACCATCACGAACATAACAACCGGCGCGCAGATCGCCGCCGAACCCGTTCCCGAGCATCTCCGCCGCATCGTCGCGGCCGGCGGGCTCGTTCCCTATCTCGAGCAGAAACTGGAGAAACACTCATGACGCCTTCAAGCGTCCTGAAACAGCGGCTGAAACAGCCCGAGATCCTTGTGGCGCCGGGCGTCTTCGACGCCTTCAGCGCCATGGCGGCGACCAATGCCGGTTTTGAGGCGCTCTACGTCTCCGGTGCCTCAATCGCCTATACGCGGCTTGGCCGCCCGGATATCGGCCTGTTCGGGCTGGAGGAAGTGGCGGACGTGGTCTCGCATATTTCCGAGCGCGTGGACCTGCCGCTGATCGTCGATGCCGATACCGGTTTCGGCAATGCCCTGAACGTGCAGCGCACCGTCCGCCTGCTGGAGCGCTCCGGCGCCGCCGGGATCCAGATCGAGGATCAGGCGATGCCGAAGCGCTGTGGCCATCTGGATGGCAAGGCGCTGGTCTCCAAATCCGAGATGGCGGGCAAGATCCGCGCCGCTGTCGATGCGCGCCGGGACGAGGCAACCCAGATTATCGCCCGCACCGATGCCATTGGCGTCGAGGGCTTTGAGGTCGCCCTGGAACGGGCTGCGGCCTACAAGGAAGCCGGTGCCGATGTGCTGTTCGTCGAGGCACCACGCGACGAGGCCGAGATCGCCGAGGTGATCTCCCGCTTCGGCTCCGACATTCCGCTGCTGGCGAACATGGTCGAGGGCGGCAAGACCCCGGCCATGTCCGCGGAAGAACTGCAGGAAGCCGGATTCGATATCGTGATTTTCCCGGGTGGCCTGATGCGGGCGCTCGCCGTGACGATCACCGACTATTTTCAGAGCCTGCATGCCAACGGCAGCACCAAGCCGTTCCAGGACCGGATGCTTGATTTCAAGCAGCTCAACGATCTGCTCGGCACGCCCGGCATTCTCGAAGCCGGTAAAAAATATGACGGGGAGGGCGCGTGATGGCGGCGCTCGATCCGGTCACACTCGCGGTTCTGAAAGGGCGGCTTGAACAGATCGCGGACGAGATGGACGCGACCCTGTTCCGCAGTGCCTTCAACCCGATCATCGCCGAGGCACACGACGCCTCCCACGGGCTTTACCATGCCGAGACAGGCGAAACGCTGGTGCAGGGCAAGTCCGGCCTGCCGATCTTTGTCGGCGCCATGTCCTTCGCGGTGAAAGCCGTGATCGACAAGTTCGGCGCCACCGGCGGGATTAGCGAAGGCGATGTCTTCATCTTCAACGATCCCTATGAAGGCGGCACACACCTGTCCGATTTCAAGCTGGTGCAGCCCTTCTACCGGGACGGCAAGCTGTTCTGTTTCCTCGCTTCGGTTGGTCACTGGCACGATGTCGGCGGCAATGTTCCGGGGAACTATAACCCGGTCGCGACCGAGAGCTTCCAGGAAGGTATGATGATCCCGCCGGTGAAGCTGTTCTCCAAGGGAGAGCTGCGCCAGGACGTGATCGATATCATGCAGGCCAACTCCCGTCTGCCGGGCAGCCTTTATGGCGATCTCAACGGGCAGATCAACGCGCTGCGCCTCGGCAACGACCGGCTGGGCGCGTTGCTCGGCGAATATGGAGCGGATACCGTCGCGGGCGCCATGACCGAGCTGCGGGACCGGGCGGGTCAGCTCATGCGCAGCCTGATCGCGGACATGCCGGACGGACGCTATTCGGCGGACGATTTCCTCGACAATGACGGGATCGTGGACGAGCCGCTGCGCATCGCGCTCGATATCGTCATCGAGGGCGAGACGATGGTTCTCGACTTCTCCCGCACCTCGCCTGCCTGTGCCGGCCCGGTGAACATCTCCCGCTCGACCGCGATTGCCTCCTGCTATGTGGCGCTGAAGCATGTCTTCAAGGACGTGCCGGCCAATGCGGGCGTGCTGGAGCCGATCACCTTTGTTATTCCGGATGACAGCCTGCTGAGCGTCAAGGCGCCGAAGCCTGTCGGCGGCTATACCGAAACCATTCTGCGCATCATCGACACGGTGTTCGTTGCCCTCAGTACGGCAGCGCCGGAGATGGTGAACGGTTGCGCCTACGGCACCATCAACGCGCTGTCGCTGGCGGGACACCGCAAGAACGGCCAGCGCTGGGTGATGTTCTCCTTCTTCGGCGGCGGCCATGGCGGCAACCCGGAAGGGGACGGGCTGAACCACGGCAACGCGCCGATCTCGACCGCGACCATCCCGCCGATGGAAATCCTCGAAGCGGCCTATCCGGTGCGCTTCACCCAATGGGCGCTGCGGCCGGATAGCGGCGGTGCCGGACGTCATCGCGGCGGCCTTGGTGCGATCTACGAGATCGAGCTTTTGGAAGAGAAGGCTGACGTCTTCCTGTTCGGTGAGCGCGGCCGTTTCGCGCCGCACGGCGTGGTCGGTGGCGGAGACGCTGCCCTGAACACATTCACCTACGAGCAGGTGGACGGCGATCATACGCCTCCGATGGCCTCCAAGATGGTCGGCATCAAGCTGACGCAAGGCCAGAAGGTCCGGCTGGAAACGCCGGGCGGTGGCGGGTACGGCGATGTGCTGGAACGCGCGCCCGATGCCGTCGCGGAGGATGTCCGGCTCGGCTATGTCAGCGCCGATGCGGCCGCCAAGACCTACCGCACTATCATCGCTGGCGACGGAACCGTCGACACAGCGGCTACCGAAAACCTGCGCGCGGAGTCTGCGCAATGAATGATCTGAGCCGGAAGACCGTCGTCGGAGTCGATGTCGGCGGGACGTTTACCGATCTGTTCTTCCTCGACGAAGCAGCCGGAACCTGCGGCGTTGCCAAGGTTCCCTCGACCAAACCGGACCAGTCTGTCGGCATTCGCGGCGGTATCGGCGAGGGCGGGGTGGAACTTGGCGCCATCGGCACCATCGTGCATGGCACCACGGTCGGCACCAACGCGCTGCTGGAACGCAACGGCGCCCGCACCGGGGTCATCACCACGACCGGTTTTCGCGACGTTCTGGAAATGCGCCGCCGCGACCGGCCGCAGACATGGGGCCTCTGGGGCAGTTTCGATCCGGTGGTGCCGCGCGACCTGCGCCTTGAGGTGGATGAGCGCGTGCTGGCGGACGGCTCCGTTCATACCGCCGTCGATCCGGAGGCGGTGAAGCAGGCCGCGCAGACATTGCTGGAGCGGGGCGCGGAATCCGTTTGCGTCTTCTTCGTCAATTCCTACGCCAACGACGCGAACGAGACGGTGGCTCTTGAAGCCGTCCGTGAGGTCTGGCCGAACCCGCATATCACTGCGTCCAGCGTGATCCTGCCGGAAATCCGTGAATTCGAACGCGGCTCGACCGCCTCTCTCAACGCCTATCTCCAGCCGCCCGTGGGCAACTATCTGGAACGGCTGGAAGACGGTCTGCGGGATGGCGGCTTCGGCGGTCAGGTGCTGATCGTGCAGTCGAACGGCGGCGTCATGTCGGCCAAGGTGGCGCGGGAGCTGCCGGTGCGCACGGCGCTGTCCGGCCCGGCTGCCGGTGTCATCGCCGGGGCCTATATCGCCGAAGCGGCGGGTGAGCCGAACATCATCACCTGCGACATGGGCGGCACCAGCTTCGACGTCTCTCTCGTCGCCGACGGCCAGAGCGCATTGACCGCCCAGACTTCCATTGATTTCGGCATGGTCGTCCGCACCCCGATGATCGAGATCACCACCATAGGCGCCGGTGGCGGCTCCATCGCCTCTGTCGACCGTGGCGGGTTGCTGCAGGTTGGCCCGGAAAGCGCAGGCTCCGATCCGGGGCCGGTTTGCTACGGACTGGGCAACACACGCCCGACCGTGACCGACGCGAACGTGGTCATGGGCCGGATTAATGCAGAGCGCCCGATTGGCGGCAAGCTCGACCGGCTGGACGTGGAAGCCTCGAAAGAGGCCATTCGCGTGCATGTTGCCGAGCCTCTCGGCATCGAGGTGATGGAGGCGGCGGAAGCCATCGTCCGGGTTGCCAATGCCAAGATGGCGGGCGCCATCCGCCTGGTTTCCATCGAGCGCGGGCACGACCCGAAGACCTTCACCGCCATGCCGTTTGGCGGTGGCGGCTCGCTGCATACCGGCGCTTTGATCAAGGAAGTCGGTCTCGCCCGTGCGCTCGTCCCCCGCTATCCCGGCGTTACCAGCGCGCTCGGCTGCGTCATTGCCGACATGCGGCATGATCGGGTGCAGACCCTGAACACCATGCTGGACATGCTCGATCTCTCGGCCCTGAACAAGGCCGTCGAGGAAATCGTGATCGAGGCTGAAGGCCTGCTGGACGGCGCCAATGTCGCCTTCGAGGGTGTCGAGCGGCTGGTGGAGTTCGACATGCTCTATCTCGGCCAGACCCATACGGTGTCCGTCCCGGTTCCGGACGCGATGAATGGCTGCCGATCTGAACTCGATACGGTGAAGATCAAGGCGGCGTTCGAGACGGCCTACAAAGCCACCTTCGGCAGTCTGCTGGACGGGATCGGCATCCGGGTGATGAACCTGCGGGTGGCCGTGATCGGTACGCGTCCGAAATTCGATCTGGCACTGCTGGCACCGTCAGAAGGCGGCTCGGTCGACGCCTCCCGCACCGGGGCACGGCAGATCTGGTTTGACGGCAAATGGTGGGACAGCCCGGTCTATGATCGTCTGTCATTGCCGGTCGGCGCGGAAGTGCCGGGCCCGGCGGTGCTGGAGCAGGCGGATACCACCATCCTGGTCGATCCGGACCTCACGGGCACAGTCGACAGCTACGGCAATTTCGTCATTGCGAGGAAAGCCTGATGAGCGGGGAATTCGATCCGAAGACAACGGCGCTGCTGCTGGTCGACATGCAGAACGACTTTCTGCATCCGGCAGGTGCCTATGCACGCGGCGGTGCCGGGGCGGCGGAGATCGCGGCCCTGCCGGAAAAGCTGAAGCCGGTGGCGGACCGGATGCGGGAAGCCGGTGGCTGGATCGTCTCCACCCATTTCACGCTGGTTCCCGGCAAGGATGGCGAGCCTTTCATCTCGCCGCACCTCAAGCAGCTCCGTCCGTTCCTGCGGAAAGGCGATTTCGAGCCCGGCAGTTTCGGTCAGGATCTGATCGAGGGGCTGGCGCCCGCCGATATCAAGGTCGAGAAGGTGGCTTTCTCCGCCTTCTATATGAGCCGCCTTGAATGGGTGCTGAGCCGGGCCGGGATCGACCATCTGATTGTTGGCGGTATCGTCACCAATGGCGGCGTCGCCTCGACCGTGCGCGATGCGCATGTCCGTGACTTCCACGTCACCGTCCTGTCCGATGGCTGTGCGGCCTTCTCTCCGGAAGTGCACGAAACCAACATCGCCGCGCTGAAAAGCGTTGCCGGGATCGACACCTGTGCAGACGTGATCGGGCGGCTGAAATCATGATCGGTATTGCATCCCCGGAAGATGTCGAGTTCCCTGCCTGGGTTCAGACCATTGTCATCGGCGCCGGAGCCTGCGGGCTGACGGCGGCACTGGCGGCACAGGATGCGGGCGGCGAAGTGCTGGTGCTGGAGCGGGACGAAAGCCCGTTCGGCTCCACCTCCATGTCCTCGGGCTTCATCCCGGCGGCGGCAACGCGCTGGCAGCAGGAGCAGGGGATCGACGACGACCCGGGGGTGTTTCTGGAAGACATTCAGCGCAAGTCCCACGACCGCTCCGATCCGACGGTAGCGGCGGAGGTGGTCGAGGCCATCGGCCCGGCGCTGGAATGGCTGGAGGACGAGCACGGCATCCCGTTCGAGGTGCTGGACGGTTTCCTCTATCCCGG
>NZ_CAXBDC010000125.1:0-11141 GCF_963974195.1 uncultured Nisaea sp. | reverse complement strand
ACCAGCTCCATCCTGACCCCGCGCCAGTCCGTCGACAAGGACGGCAACGAGGTCGATGTCGTGACCAAGGGCCGGCATGACCCCTGCGTCGGCATCCGCGCGGTGCCGGTCGGCGAGGCCATGATGGCCTGCGTTCTGGCGGATCATCTGATGCGCCATGCCGCGCAATGCGGAAGCTGAGAATCAGCAGTCTTCCCCGCCTTGGTCCCCTGCCTTGGTCCCCCTGCCTTGGTAACGCCATCGTTTTGCTCTAGCAGGGCGCCTATATGTATAGGGGACAATGGAGGGGTGTGGCCGCGATGCTGAAATTTCTGAAAGGGCTCCTGATCACCTTCGGGATCCTGTTCCTGGTTCTGATCGGCGGCTCCGTTTTCGGCCTGCGCTATGTCGCGAAGCAGTGGCAGACCGAGCCCCTGCCCGACCATATGGTGCTCTCCCTCACCCTGAAGCCCGAGCTGCGCGAGACACAAAGCGCATTTCCCTTCGCCGAAGTAATCGGTGGCGGCGCCCCCTCGCTGCTGGAACTGGTCAATACCCTGAAGGCGGCCAGCGAGGACGAGCGTGTCCAGGGCCTGTTCCTTGATCTTTCCGCCGCCCAGGTTCGCCCGGCCGAAGCCCAGGAGCTGCGCGCGGCAATCTCCCGCTTCCGGGCCAGTGGCCGCTTCGTGCAGGCCTATGCGGACAGCCTGGAAGGCAATGGCGGGATCTCCGCCTATCATCTCGCGACCGGTGCGGAATCCATTGCCCTGCAGCCTTCGGGCCTGCTCGATATCCGTGGCATCAGCCTCACGGCGCCGTTCTTCGGCGAAGCTCTGGAAAAGCTTGGCATCGAAGCCGACTTCCGCACCCGCCATGAATACAAGGGCGCCACCGCGTCCATGACCAGCGCGGCGTTCCCGCCGCCGATCCGTCAGAACTACCGGCGCCTTGTCGATTCCCTCTATGCCGGGATTGCCGCCGATATCGCCACCGCACGGCGGCTTTCTCCGTCTTCGGTCAACGGCCTCATCGATACCGCGCCGCTGACCGCCGGCGAGGCGAAGAGCAACGGGCTGATCGACCAGATGCTTTATCGTGACGAGGCAATCGACGCGGCCAGGGCACGGGCCGACGGCGCCATGCTGGTCCCGCTGGCCCGGTACCGGAACGATGCGGATTTCGGATTCGACGGGGAAGATCCGGCGCGGATCGCGGTGATCGCGGTCGACGGCCCCATCGTGCGCGGCCGCTCGTCGCTGTTCGCGCGTGACCGTGAGGCCGCGGCGCAGACGATCGTCGATGCCGTGAAAGATGCCAGGGAAGACAAGCGGGTCAAGGCGATCATCCTTCGAGTCAGCAGTCCCGGCGGCAGCTACGTGGCGTCGGACACCATTCTGCACGCCCTGTCGGCGGCCCGGGCCGGCGGCCTGCCCGTGATCGTTTCCATGAGCGACATGGCTGCATCGGGCGGATATTTCGTCGCGCTTGCCGCCGATCATGTCGTCGCCCACCCGAATACCATCACCGGCTCCATCGGTGTCGTCAGCGGCAAGCTGAACCTGGCCGGGCTTCTTGCCGAGTATGGCATCCGGACAGACAGCGTAAGCGCCGGCCGCAATGCCGACATGTTCAGCATGACGAAGCCTTTCAGCGCCGCCGAAAGCGCCCGGCTCGACGCGGTGCTAGACACGATCTACGAGGATTTCACGACCAAGGTCGCCGCCGCCCGCCGGCTTGGTCCGGCGGAGATCGACGCCGCCGCACGCGGACGGGTGTGGAGCGGCCTGGACGCAAAGCGCATTGGTCTTGTCGATGTGCTTGGCGGCTATGCGGAAGCTGAAGGGCTTGCCCGGGATGCGGCCGGGATTGCCCCGGAAAGCCGTACCGCGATGGTCGCCTACCCGGAAGCGCGTCAGGATCTGGATGCCTTCATGACCGCACTTGAAGAAGGCGAAATCGGCGAATCCGTGAGCCGTCTAGACGCGCTGTTAACTTTTATTCGGTATAGTGGGATTATTGAATCCGTCCTGAACAACACCGGGGGCGGCCGTATCGCTGCATCGGCCCCTCCCCTGACTGTCCGCTGAGGAGAATCCGATGCCGAGACGCCTGCCGCCACTTGCCGCTCTGGCCCTGATACTCGCCCTGGGTCACGGCTCCCACGCGCTTGCCGCCAGCGACGGCGACAAGGCCAACGCAAAGGTCGAGGCAGAGCGTCAGCAGCAGGACAAGGCCCAGCGCAAGAAGGACAAGGAATTCAACCGCGACATCTCCTACCGGCACGCAATCGGCCCGGACGTGCTGCCGCTTGGCCCGTTCACCATTTCGCTCTACATCGACGGACGCCTGACGGAGCATCGCCTGAGAGTCGCCCTGCAGGCGATCGACACGGCCAAGAAAACCGAGCTCGAAGCCTCAAAGACGCAACTTTACGGGATCGTCTACCCGCTCTGCCTGAAGCTGTTCGAGAAGGGCCGGCCAACCTCGTCCGACGTTCTCGCCTTCAAGGCGCAGGTGCAGAAGAACGTATCGACCCGGTTCAAGGACAGCGTCAAAGGCGTGTTTATCGAGTCGCTGCTCTAGGCTCCATAATCCCGCGAATGGATCAGAGCGCCTTCGCCTGATCCCGCAGCACGAATTTCTGGATCTTGCCGGTAGAGGTCTTCGGCAATTCGCCGAACACCACCGTTTTCGGCGCCTTGTAATGCGCCATGTTCTCCCGGCAGAAAGCAATCAGCTCGGCCTCTGTCGCCTTGGCGCCCTTCTTCAGGGTGACGAAGGCACAGGGCGTCTCGCCCCATTTCTCGTCCGGCCGCGCCACCACGGCGGCATCAAGCACCGCCGGATGACCGTACAGCACGCCTTCCACCTCGATTGTCGAAATGTTCTCCCCGCCGGAGATGATGATATCTTTCGAGCGGTCCTTCAGCTCGACATAGCCATCCTCGTGCCAGACCCCGAGATCGCCGGTATGGAACCAGCCGCCCCTGAAGGCCTCGTCGGTCGCCGCCGGGTTCTTCAGATAGCCTTTCATGACGATATTGCCGCGCATGAAGACCTCGCCCATGGTCGCTCCGTCCCGGGGCACCGGCTCCAGCGTTTCCGCCGCGGCCACCATCAGCCCTTCCTGCACCGGATAGCGCACGCCCTGCCGTGACTTCAGTCGGGCCTGTTCCTCCATCGGCAACCCGTTCCATTCCTCATGCCATTCGCAGACCACCGACGGGCCATAGACTTCTGTCAGGCCATAGACATGGGTGATCTGGATACCCTTTGCCTCCATGCCCTCGATCACGGAGGCGGGCGGGGCGGAGGCGGCGGTCATCATCTGCACCTGATGATCCCACTCCCGGCTCTCCTCCTCCGGCGCGTTCAGCAGCATCGACATGATGATCGGCGCGCCGCAGAGGTGGGTCACGCCGTGGTCGGCGATGGCATCGTTGATGTCCCTGGCAGCGGTCCGGCGCAGACAGACATGGGTGCCGCCCAGCATGGTGATCGTCCAGGGGAAGCACCAGCCGTTGCAATGGAACATCGGCAGGGTCCAGAGATAGATCGGATGATGCGCCATGCCCCAGACCAGCGCGTTGCCCAGCGCGTTCAGATAGGCCCCGCGATGGTGATAAACCACGCCCTTCGGATTGCCCGTCGTGCCGGAGGTGTAGTTCAGCGCGATGGCGTCCCATTCGTCACCCGGCGGCACGGCGGCGAAATCCGGATCGCCCGTCGCCAGAAACGCTTCATATTCCATCTCGCCAAGACGCTCGCCGGAGCTTGCCGCCGGATCCTCGACATCGATGACGAGAATGTCCCGCGTCACGTCTTTCAGCGCCTCCCGGATCACCGGTGCGAACTCGGTATCGGTCAGCAGCACGCTGGCTTCGCCATGCTCGAGGATGAAAGCGATGGTCGGTGCGTCGAGCCGGACATTCATGGCGTTCAGCACGCCACCGGTCATCGGCACGGCAAGGCTGGCTTCGAAGGCGGCGGTGATATTCGGCGCCATCACGGCGACCGTGCTGCCCTTGCCAACCCCGCGCCGCGTCAATGCGGAGGCCAGACGGTGGCAGCGCTCCCGTGTCTCGGCCCAGGTAAAGCGACGGTCACCGTCGATCACGGAAGTCCGGGTCGGGAAGACAGCGGCGGTTCTGGCCAGGAACGAAATCGGTGTCATCGGCACATAGTTCGCCGCGTTCCGGTCCAGATTTTCCTCGAACGGATTCCCGCTCATGCCCCTGTTCCTCCTGAATTTTGACCGGTCCGGCCCTTTGACTTTGCCGAAGGCTAACCCTGCGGAGACCCGGCTGCAATGCACTCCGCATATTAGGTCATTGCCGAGCCGGTGGCGGCAGGGTTAGCCTTCGGGTCCTGCCTTCCGGAGCGACCCCATGCTGCATCCACTTCTCACCCAGGGCCTGGTTGACGCCTATTGGCGCGACGGCGCGGTCCTGATCAAGGGCCTGTTCAAAGACCATGTCGACCAGATCGCCGCCGGTATCGAGCGTAATCTGGCCGAGCCGGGCAGCTTTGCCGGAGATAATCTGAAACCCGGAGAGGGCGGTCGCTTCTTCGAGGATTACTGCAACTGGGAGCGTATCCCCGAATTCGCCGACGTGATCAGGAATTCCCCCGCCGCCGAAGTGGCCGCAGGCCTGATGAACTCGAAGCGCACGCAGATGTTCCACGAGCATGTGCTGGTGAAGGAGCCGGGCACCTCCAAGCCGACGCCCTGGCATCAGGACAGCCCGTATTATTTCGTCGATGGCATGCAGAATGTCAGCTTCTGGGCGCCGGTCGATCCGGTGACGGAGGCCTCGCTGCGCTGTGTCGCCGGATCGCACCGCTGGGAGAAGGAAGTGCTGCCGACGCGCTGGCTCTCCGACACCAATTTCTATCCCGGCGATGACGATTACATGCCGATCCCGGACCCCGACGCCGAAGGCATGCCGATCCTCGAATGGCCGCTGGAGCCGGGCGACGCCGTCGCCTTCCATTTCCGCAATCTGCATGGCGCGCGCGGCAACGAGACCGGCAACCGGCGGCGGGCTTTCTCGCTTCGCCTTGTCGGGGACGATGCCCGCTATGTGGAGCGCCCCGGTCCAACCTCCCCGCCCTATCCCGGCCATGACATGAAGCCGGGGCAAGTGCTTCGGGAAGACTGGTTCCCCTTTCTCTATTCCGCCTGATTCTGTTCCAACCGGAGATATCCGATGACCGAGGCCCGCCCTCAAGCCGTACCGACCATCCTGCTCGACGACGATGTCGTCCGCATCACCCGCTGGGATTTCGCCCCCGGCGCCGAGACCGGCCAGCATGTCCACGGCATGGGCTATGTTGTCGTGCCGATGACCAACTGCCAGTTCCTGCTGGAAGAGCCCACCGGCCCGCGCCGGGTCGACATGGCCGCCGGTGCCGCCTACCGGCGCGATGCCGGGGTCGAGCATAATGTGGTCAATGGCGGCGATGCGCCGATGGCCTTCATCGAGATCGAATACAAGTAAGCGGACAGACCGGGTACCATGCGCAATTTCGACCATTTCCTGACGCCGGAAGAAGAAGAAACCCTCGTCGCCTTCCGGCACGACCTGCATCGCCACCCGGAGCTTTCCGGCGAGGAGGAATGGACCGCCCGGCAGGTCGCCGCGTTCGTCGGCGCGCGTTCGCCGGACAAGGTGCTGACAGGTCTCGGCGGGCACGGGGTCGCGGCGGTCTATGAAGGCGCGGCGCCGGGGCCGACATTGCTTGTCCGCTCCGAGCTTGATGCCCTGCCGATCAAGGAGCTGTCCGGCCTCGATTACAGCTCGGAAATCGAGGGCAAGGCGCATCTCTGCGGCCATGACGGGCACACGACCACGCTGGCCGCGCTGGCCTACGGGCTGGAACGGGAACGGCCGGCGAAGGGCCGTGTGGTGCTGATGTTCCAGCCAGCGGAAGAAACCGGCGCAGGATCGGCGGCGGTGATCGCCGATCCGCGCTATGACGAGATCCGGCCGGACATGTCGATCTCCCTGCACAACATGCCAGGCATTCCTATCGGCCATGCAACGCTGGCACCGGGTATCGTCACCTGCGCCTCACGCGGCATGGAAGTCCGGCTGACCGGCAAGACCGCCCACGCCTCCCAGCCGGAAACCGGCACCTCGCCACTGGCTGCGCTCGCCACCCTGATGCCGGATCTGACGGCGCTTGGCGGCGGCGACATCAAGGGCGCGCACTTCTCCATGGTGACCGTCACCCATGTCTCCATGGGCGAGCCCGCCTATGGCGTCGCCCCCGGTGCGGCCCGGCTGATGGCCACGCTCCGCACCAAGTCGGACGGGGAAATGGCAGCCCTGGTGGCCGAGGCGGAAGCACTGGTCGCCAAGGCCGCCGCAGCAGCCGGGCTCGGCTTTGAGATTTCCTATGACGACGTGTTCGACCACACGGAAAACCATCCCGAAGCCGTGCATCTTCTCGAAGAAGCACTGGACGCGCGCGGCGTCACCCATGATCCGGGCGACCTGCCGTTCCGGGGCTCGGAGGATTTCGGCCGCTTCGGGCAGGGCTCAAAGGGCGCGATGTTCTTCCTCGGCGCCGGTGAGAACCGCCCACATGTCCACAATCCGGATTACGTCTTCCCGGACGAGCTGATCTCCATAGGCTCGGGCGTCTTCATGCGGGCAATCCGGAACTATCTGGGCTGAGGCAGCACGGGATAAGGCCGTTTCCCCTGCGGGAAGCGGCCCTCGGCCATGCATTCTCCCCAGTAATCAGACCATAAAATCAGCCCGCCGCCTTATACAAAAATTCCCGGCACAATAAAAACTCCAAAGCTATAAATTCTTTCTAAGAAAAACACCCTTATCCAAAAATTAAATCGCACAATATATTTATTTCACAAAAAACTTACGCCACCCGGAAAACCCGTTTTTATTTTCTTAACTATTTCCGTTTATTCATTGACTTCACACAAATAAACCGGGAAAACCCTCATCCTGGATATGCGTAAATTACGTGGAATTTAAACATGAATTCTCTGCTTCCGCCTCGCGGAAGGATCACGTTCACCAATCGAGATATTGCGCATTCCAACATCCCGGCTGATCCCGCTTACCGCGAAATTCACTTCCGCCCGCGTTTCGGCACGGTCGCTCTCCGCCAGAGATCGCTCGTCCATTGAAATTGCGCCCTCGGTATATCCGCTGACACGCCTTGCGCGTGGCTGGTCAGGCCTTTCCGCGTTTCGACGCCAATTTTCCAAAAAAATGTGAGTTTCTGTGATGCAGTTTGTCAGTGGAATGGGCGGAACCAGTTCCGATATCCCTACATCGGGTCAGGTCGACAGCAGTGGCAACAGCTATGTCGCGGGACTTTTTCAGGGAACGGCGGACTTTGATCCGGGTGCAGGCACCACCAACCTGACCAGCGCAGGCGCAAACGACATCTTCATCGCCAAATATGACAGCAGCGGTGCGTTGGTCTGGGCGAAAGGCGTCGGCGGAACAAGTAATGATTCAAACGTCGCGCTGCAGATCGACAGCAGCGGCAACAGCTATGTCACGGGGTCTTTCAGGGATACGGCGGATTTCGATCCGGACGCCGGCACCGCGAACCTGACCAGCGCCGGCTCTTATGACAGCTTCATTGCCAAATATGACAGCAGCGGCGCGCTGGTCTGGGCGAAAGGCGTCGGCGGAACAGGCACCGATATCGGCAATGCCATCCAGGTCGACAGCAGCGGCAACAGCTATGTCACCGGGTACTTCTCTGGAACGGCGGATTTCGATCCAGGGGCCGGCACCACGAACCTGACGAGTGCCGGCGGTAACGACACCTTCATTGCCAAGTACGACAGCAGCGGCGCGCTGGTCTGGGCGAAAGGCATCGGCGGAACCAGCTCCGATATCGCTGCATCGATGCAGATCGACAGCGGTGGCAACAGTTATCTCATTGGAACGTTCCAGGGGACGGCGGATTTCGATCCGGGTGCCGGCACCACGAACCTGACGAGTGCCGGCGGTAACGACGTCTTCATCGCCAAATACGACAGCACCGGCGCGATGGTCTGGGCGAAAAATGTCGGCGGGACCAGCTCCGATACCGGCTCTTCGATCGCGGTCGACAGCAACGGCAACAGCTATGTCGCGGGAACTTTCGAAGGGACGGCGGATTTCGATCCGGGTGCCGGCACCACGAACCTGACCAGCGCAGGCGATACAGATCTCTTCATCGCCAAATACGACAGCACCGGCGCGCTGGTCTGGGCGAAAAATGCCGGCGGAACAGATACCGATCAAGCCGCTTCAGTCACGGTCGACAGCAGTGGCAACAGCTATGTCACGGGGATTTTCACCGGAACGGCGGATTTCGATCCGGGTGCCGGCACCACGAACCTGACCAGCGCCGGTGAAACCGACGCCTACATTGCCAAATACGATAGCAGCGGCGCGCTGGTCTGGGCAAAAAATGTCGGCGGAACAGGTTTCGATCGAGCCGCCTCCATCACGATCGACAGCAGCGGTAACAGCCATGTCACGGGGAATTTCACCGGAACTGCGGATTTCGATCCGGGTGCCGGCACCAAAAACCTGACCAGCGCAGGTGATAACGATATCTACCTCCTCAAGCTCGACAGCTCCGGCAATTTTGTAACGGTCGCATCGGGGAGTGGCAGCACTGGTTCAAGCGGCGGGTCGTCCTCGGGCAGCAGCCTGACGGTGACGGGGCAGACGACGGACGATCTGTCCGGCACGGCGACCGGCCGGACGCTGGTGAACAATACCGGCAGCTCTGCCACGGGCACGCTGGTGCAGAATACCGGCAGCGGCAACACAGTCACGGCAACCCTCCCGGCAGGCGTCTCCCTGACCAATTCCGGCACCGCCACTGCCGAGGCTTCCTCAACAGCCGGAACGACCCTCACCAACCAGATCCAGGCCGCCGAGCCCGCAGTCGGTGCCCAGAGCTTCCTCGACGGGCATGGCCAGGCCTTCCTCGCCAGGTCCACAGGCATATCCATGGATGTCCGCTCCATCAGCTTCACGGATACCGGGACATCGGCGCAGACGGTCCAGATCACCGGTGCGGCCGGCAGTTCAAGCGGCTCCGAGGCCTTTGTCATCGACACCACCGGCCTGCCTTCGGGATCGACCCTGCAGCTCGACAATATCGAGTTCGCCGCCATCATCGGCAACGCCACCGTGACTGGCGGCGCCGGCCAGAACTATGCCGTCGGCGACGATGCGGTCCAGTTCATCTCCCTCGGCGCCGAGGACGACACCCTGGCCGGCGGCGGCGGCAACGACACCGTCGGCTCCGGCTTCGGCGAGGATATCGTCTATGGCAACCAGGGCGCGGATTCCGTCTTCGGCGGCGGCGGCATGGACACGCTCTATGGCGGACAGGGCGCAGACACGGTTCTGGGCAACAATGACAATGATGTCGTCTACGGCAACAAAGGCAACGATACGCTTTGGGGCGGCGAGAATGACGACATGCTGTTCGGCGGCCAGAACGATGACATCGTCTATGGCAACACCGGTCACGACAGCCTGAACGGTAATCTCGGCAACGATACGCTCTATGGCGGACAGGGCAACGATCTGCTCTCCGGCGACAGCGGAGACGATGTGCTCATGGGCAACATGGGCGACGACACCCTCGCCGGTGGCGAGGGCGTCGATACATTTGTCTTCACGTTCGACGGCGGCAACGACACCGTGGCGGACTTCCAGGCCGGAACCGACCGGCTAATTTTGGATAGCGGCCTCGAAATCAGCTCCGCGACGGAGACGGGCGGCAATACCGCGGTAACCTTCTCCGACGGGGGCAGTGTCACCCTGACCGGTATCTCGAAGATCGAGCTCTCCGCCGCCACTGGGTGGGAGCTGGGTTAGCTGTCCCGGTAAATTCCAGCCGCCTGCTCTGTCACCCAGACCATCATGTCGCGCCACGGGCCCGGCCCGTAGCTGATCCGTGCCACACCGAGTTCCGCAAGTTCCTGCGGCGCCGGCACGTCCGGCATAATCAGGATGTTGAGCGGCAGGGAGATTTCCTCGGCCGCGCGCCGGATCAGTTCCGGGGTCTTCAGGCCCGGCATGAAAATGCCGCTGGCCCCCGCCTCGGCATAGGCCTTGGCCCGGGCGAGTGCCTCGTCGATCAGGCGCGGGTGATTGGCTGTCTCCCGGTCTTTCAGGAAGATGTCCGTGCGGGCATTGATGAAGAAGGGCAGGCCCGCTTCCTCGGCGGCGGCTCGCGCGGCGCTGATCCGCTCCGCCTGTTTCGCCACCGGATACAGCCCCTCTCCGCCGACCTTCTGATCCTCGAAATTCACCCCGACAGCACCGGCCGCGATCATCCGCGCGATGTTCCTGCCCACACCGCTCGGGCCCGCCGCATAGGCGCCCTCGAAATCGACGCTGAGCGGCAGATCGCTGGTGGCCGTGATCCGCTTCACGATCATCTCCAGCATGTCGAGCGGCAGCGCCTCGCCGTCGCCATAGCCCTGCGCGCCCGCGACCGACCAGCTTCCCGTCGCCAGCGCCTTCGCCCCGGCATCGGCCACCGCCCTGGCGCTGCCCGCATCCCAGATATTGAAAAGAACGACAGGATCGCCCTTACGATGCAGATCCGCGAATGCCTGCGCCTTGTCCGCCTGCGACATGTGTTTGTCCTCCCTCTTGCCTTGCATAGGCCTGTTCAAGCTCGATCAGTTTCTGTTTGCGCCAGATCCCGCCGCCATACCCGGTGAGCGAGCCGTCGGCCCCGATCACCCGGTGGCAGGGAATGGCGATGGCAATCTGGTTGGCGCCGTTGGCACGGGCAACAGCCCGGGTCGCGGACGGGCGGCCGATGGCTTTTGCCAGATCGCTGTAGCTCCGTGTCGCGCCCGCCGGAATGCGCCGCAGCTCCAGCCAGACTTCGCGCGTGAAGGGGCTGCCGTGATAGGTCATCGGCGTGTCGAACCGGGCGCCTTCGCCCGCGAAATAGGATTTCAGCTCGGCCTCGATCTGTTCCGTCGGGGCAAGCCGCCCGATACCGATGCCGCCGCGCGTCGCATCCCGCAGCTTTTTCAGCTCGCCCGGCAAGGCCTTGCGGTCGACGAATTCCAGCAGATGCAGGCTGGACCGGTCGCTGACCGCGACCAGCGCGCCGATCGGGCTGTCGATCCAGTCCGCCTTCAG
>NZ_CAXBDC010000124.1:0-11455 GCF_963974195.1 uncultured Nisaea sp. | reverse complement strand
CAAAGCTCGCCGGCTCCGGCAAGGTGGAGATCGACGAGAAGGGCAAGAAGCAGACCCTTTCGGCCAAGCATATCATCCTCGCCACCGGTGCCCGCGCCCGCGATCTGCCGGGGCTTGAGGCGGACGGAAAGCTGGTCTGGAACTACAAGCATGCGCTGGTCGCGGACAGCATGCCGAAGCGGCTTCTGGTCATCGGGTCAGGCGCTATCGGAATCGAATTTGCCAGCTTCTTCAATAGTCTCGGGGCTGACGTTACAGTCGTCGAGGTGATGGATCGGGTGCTTCCTGTCGAGGATGCCGAGATCTCGGGCCTGGCTCACAAGGCCTTCGAGAAGAAGGGCATGAAGATTATGACCGGGGCCACGGTGAAAGGCCTCAAGCGCGGCGCCAAGGAAGTCGTGGCGACCATCGAGAAGGGCGGCAAGTCCTCCGAGCAGAGCTTTGACCGGGTGATCTCCGCTGTCGGTATCGTCGGCAATGTCGAGGATCTCGGTCTGGAGGGCACCAAGGTGAAGGTCGACCGGACCCATGTCGTGATCGACGAGTGGTGCCGCACCGGTGAGCCGGGCGTCTATGCCATCGGCGATATTGCCGGAGCCCCCTGGCTGGCGCACAAGGCGAGCCACGAAGGCGTCATTTGCGTCGAGAAAATCGCCGGCCTGAAAGACGTGCATCCGCTCGATGTGAAGCGCATTCCGGGCTGCACCTATTGCCAGCCGCAGGTTGCCAGCGTCGGCCTGACCGAGGCAGCGGCGAAAGAGGCCGGGTATGAGCTGAAGGTTGGCCGTTTCCCCTTCATGGGCAACGGCAAGGCGATTGCTCTTGGTGAGCCGGAAGGTCTTGTGAAAACCGTGTTCGACGCCAAGACCGGGGAGTTGCTCGGTGCGCATATGATCGGCGCGGAAGTGACCGAGCTGATCCAGGGCTACAGCGTGGCCAAAACGCTGGAGACCACGGAGGTCGATCTGATGCATACGGTGTTCCCGCATCCGACCCTGAGCGAGATGATGCACGAGTCGGTCCTTGACGCTTATGGGCGTGCGGTCCACTTCTAGAATGATTGCGGCCGCGTAGCGGCCTTGCAGAATGCGGGTATGACTGATGGATCTGGACCTGAAGCGGATCAAGGTATTGGATGGCGTGACGGCCATTCTGGTGCGGAGTACTGCGGAATCCGAAGGTGATATTGCGCAGGAGCTGGTCATCAAGGTGAATTTCCCGCTGGACGGCCCGGACAGCGGCAAGCACCGGAAGAAGGCGGACGCGGTCATCGAGACCGCCGAAGAAGTCATCTCCGCCGACGACTATTTCGACCGCGTCACGATCGAGCAGGTGCTCTGGTCGCGGGAAAGAGAGCTGCAATGAGCGAGAGCGACGTCAAGACGGCCCGTATAGGCGCCGCCCGGCATCCGGAAAAAGCGCATCGCCCCGATAACGAGGTGAAGCGGAAGCCGTCCTGGATCAGGGTCAAGGCGCCGACCTCGAAGGTCTATCTCGAGACCCGGCAGCTCATGCGCGACCACAAGCTGGTCACCGTGTGCGAAGAGGCGGCCTGCCCGAATATCGGCGAGTGCTGGTCGAAGAAGCACGCGACGATGATGATTCTCGGCTCTGTCTGCACGCGCGCCTGTGCCTTCTGCAACGTCGCCACGGGCCGACCGGACAAACTCGATCCGCATGAGCCGGACGAGGTGGCGGAAGCCGTTGCCAAGCTCGGCCTGCGCCATGTGGTCATCACGTCCGTTGATCGGGACGATCTGGACGATGGCGGGGCAGGGCATTTCGCGCAGGTGATCCGCAAGATCCGCCTGATGTCGCCGGAGACCACCATCGAGGTGCTGACCCCGGACTTCATGCGCAAGGATGGCGCATTGGAGATCGTCGTCGATGCCCGCCCGGACGTGTTCAACCACAATCTGGAAACCGTGCCGCGGCTCTATCCCTCGATCCGTCCCGGTGCCCGCTATTTCCATTCCCTGAAGATTCTGGACCGGGCGAAAGAGCTCGACCCGACGATTTTCACCAAGTCCGGTCTGATGGTTGGCTTGGGAGAAACGAAGGAAGAGATGTATCAGGTGATGGACGACATGCGCTCCGCTGATGTCGATTTCATCACTCTCGGCCAGTATCTGCAGCCGACCCCGAAACACGCGGTAATAGACCGTTTTGCCACGCCGGACGAGTTTGAGGCCTACAAGAAAACGGCTTACGGCAAAGGTTTCCTGATGGTGGCGTCATCCCCGCTCACGCGTTCCTCCTACCATGCGGATGAGGATTTCGCGCGGATGCGGGCGGAGCGCGACCGGCGCCTTATCGGCGAGCGGGGAAGGGTGCGTGCCGATCTGTCGCTGACAGATCTTGCAGAAATGGCAGTATCCGCGTCCAAATGACGTGATATAAGCCCACCGATGCCTACCCATGCAGAACAACGGGTTGTTCCATTTGCCCCGGAGCAGCTTTTCGACCTCATCGCAGACATTCAGCGTTACCCGGAATTTCTTCCGTGGTGCGTTGGCGCGCGGATACGGAAACGTGACGGTAACCGGATCGTCGCGGACCTGGTGATCGGCTACAAGCTGATCCGGGAGCGTTTCACCTCGACGGTGACCCTCAGCCCCGAGCAGAACCGGATCGATGTCGAATATACCGACGGTCCGTTCAAGTATCTCAACAACCACTGGGTCTTCGAGCCGCATCCCGAAGGCTGCCTGATCGATTTCTATGTGGATTTCGAATTCCGCTCGAAAATGCTGCAGAAGATCATCGAGGTGTTCTTCAATGAAGCGGTGCGCCGGATGGTGGGCGCGTTCGAAGCCCGGGCGCATGAGCTGTATGGCCCCAAGTGAGGGTGAGCATGCAGTTGCCTGAAAAATATAATTAAACTAAAATTTCAGTTATTTAACTGAAAAACAGGTTTCTTGTTTTGATTCCGTTATGACCACGTGCTGCGTGTTCAGGAACCTTCATCAAACGTGCTGTTTTCACTGGTCGCGAGAATCTCTTCCCTGAAAGCGTCGATACAGTCCCGGACGATCTGTGACGGCGGTACCGCCGGCGGCCGGACGAGCAGGGTGCGGAATTCCAGCGATGGCACGAAGGGCCGCAAGGCAACGCCTTTGCCCAGAAACGGCTCGGCACAGATCGGGTTGATGAAGCCGATCCCCATCCCCGCCTGAACCATGGCGCATATGGTATTGGCAAAGGGCGTCTCAAGCACGGTCTTGACCCGGCTTCCGGCGCTGTCCAGCACCCGCTCCAGATCCTGACGCGTCGTATCTTCAGGAGACAGTGCGATGAAGTCCTGATCGTTCAGGTCCAGCGGCTCCAGATGCGCCTTGCGGCACAGGGGATGGCCATCCGGCAAGGCTATGGCGCCGCGAAACCTGGAAAGTGTCTCTGCCTCAACACCCGAAACATCGATCTCGTCCGCCGCCAGCCCCAGATCGAACTGACCGGCGGCCACGAGTTCCTTCACGGTCGAGGACATGTGCGTCTGCAACGTGATCGATACGTCAGGATGGCGTTTGCGGAACCGGACCAGCGCACGGGGGACGATATTGGTGCTGAGGGCCGAAAGCGTCGCAATGCGGATTTCGCCGGAGCCGAAATCGCGGATACGGGCAGCGGCGCTTCGAAGGCGGGAGAGGGCGGCGAAGGATTCCTCGACCTCGCGGAAATAGAAATGGGCTTCCGCCGTCGGCACCAACCGCCGCCGGGTCCGGTGAAACAGCGCGAAGCCGAGCTGCCGTTCCAGCTCCTGGATCGCCTTGCTGATACCCGGCTGCGAGATATGCAGCACCTCGGCAGCGCGCTGGGTGGTTCCGTTGACCATGACAGCGTGAAAGATCTCCACCTGTCTTAAATTCAAAGGGTTTTTCAACATTGCATAACTAAAATATATCAACTGGCCTTAAATATGTATTTTTTTGATAAGTCGACTCCGTCTAACGTCTGATTAGCGGCAGATGGAGTTTCCGATGAAAGACCAGACACGATGCGTTGTGACACCCGAGGTCAACGAGGCCGGGTATAGATCCTTGGCCCCAGCGGTCCATCGTGCCTCGACAATCGTTTTCAAGGACGCGGCGGATTATGCGGCGCGCAGTGAGCGTGGCCCGGACGGGTATTCCTACGGGCTCTACGGCACCCCGACGACACGGCAGCTTGAGGCGAAGCTGAACGGGCTCGCCGGGGCGGCAAGGACGCTTCTGGTGCCGTCGGGACAGGCCGCGAACGCGGTTGCGGCGATGGCGCTGCTGTCAGCGGGAGATCATGTGCTGATCGCGGATACCTCATATCCCGCCATGCGCTCCCTTGCGGACGTGGATATGAAACGGTGCGGGATCGAACCGGAATATTTCAACCCAACCTCGCTTGAAGATTTGGCGGGGCGCATCCGGCCTGAAACCAAACTTGTCTGGTGCGAGTCGCCGGGCTCCACCACGCTGGAAGTGCAGGATCTTCCGGCGATTACCGGGATCGCCCATAAGGCCGGCGCGCTGGTCGGGTGCGACAATACCTGGGCAACCTCGCTGGGTTGCAAGCCGATTGCCCTCGGCGTGGATATCGTGACCGAGGCCCTGACGAAATATGCGTCTGGCCATTCGGATCTGCTGATGGGGGCGATGTCCTTTGCCAGCGATGAAGTCGCGCTGGATGTGCGGGCCTATATGGGCCGCATCGGGGTTGGCGTCTCGCCGGACGATGCGGCTCTGGTCCTGCGCGGTATGGAAACGATGGCGTTGCGTTTCAATCATGCGGCCGAAGGCGCGAAGCGGCTCATCGATCGCCTGCAAGATCATCCGGCCGTGGCCGATATCCTCTGGCCGCCGCTGGAAAGCAGCCCGGGGCATGCTCTCTGGTTGCGTGATTTCACCGGTGCCGCCGGTGTGTTTACCGTGATTTTGGCCGATGGTGCTTTGGCAAAGCTGGATGACGCGCTCGGCGCATTGAAGACCTTCGCCATCGGCGCGTCCTGGGGCGGCACGCGCAGTCTTGTGGCGCCAATGTCCATCGGGCACAGCCGCAGTGTCGGGCAGGTTGCCGGAGAGGATCTGTTCCTGCGCTTCAGCGTCGGCCTTGAGGCTCCGGAAGAGCTGGATGCCGATATCGAGGCGTTTCTGTCCGTGCTGGCCTAGCTGGCCGATTCCGTACGGGAGAGCACCATTCTGAGGGCGTGCAGCACGGTTTGGTGACGGACAGCCCCCCTGTCGCCTTCGAAGATCCGGTGATCGGCTACGATGCCTGTAGGCGTTGCGGCGGCGAAATGAACGAGGCCGACCGGTTTTTCGGCCGATCCGCCACCCGGGCCGGCAACGCCGGTGACGGCGACACTCACCCCCGCATCCGAATTGGCGAGTGCGCCCAGTGCCATGGCGCGCGCGGTCTGCTCCGAAACGGCACCATGCGCCGCCAAGGTTTCGGAGGGAACACCGAGCATCTGCATTTTGGCTTCGTTCGAATAGGTAACGAATCCCCGGTCCACGACATCGGACGATCCGGCGATTTCGGTCAGCGCCCCGGCGATCAGGCCGCCGGTGCAGCTTTCCGCCGTTGCCGCTTTCCAGCCGAGCGCCCGGCAGCGTTCAAGTACCGTGGCTGCAAGGTTGCGCGTCTCATCATCGAAATTGTCCATCGTCTGGCCCCGCTCAGAGATAATGCTGGATGGCGAAAAGCACCAGGCCAGCGTAAATCCCGGCGCACAGGTCGTCGAGCATGATGCCCGGCGCACCGGTCAGGTTCCGGTCGGCCCAGCCAGCCGGAAAAGGCTTTGTGATGTCGAGGAACCGGAAGGCGATGAAGCCGATTGCAAAGCTCACCGGGTCAAGGGCGGCGGGCAGCAGGGTGATCCATTGCCCGGCAACCTCGTCGATCACAACGGAACTCGGGTCCTTGAGGCCGAGCGTGTCCGCATAGCGGCCGGCCGACCAGAAGCCTATGAGGGTCGCAATAATTGCGGCCACCAGCAGGAGTTTCCAGCCGCCGAGCCAGAGGAACAGCCAGGCGAAGGGCAGGGCGGCGAGGGAGCCCCAGGTGCCCGGTGCGAAAGGCGCATGCCCGCTCCAGAAGAAGGTCGCGGCAAGCCGCACCGGATGAAACAGCGGAAGCGGCCCGATCATTGTTCTATCTCCAGCGGCAGCAGCACCGTTGCCGCGGCCTGTGCCGCAATGCCTTCGCCGCGCCCGGTAAAGCCGAGCTTCTCCGACGTTGTGGCTTTGACGCTGATCCGGCTTTCCGGCAGCTCCATGATTTCGGCGATCCGGCGGCGCATGGCCGGGCGGTGCGGGCCGATCTTGGGCTGCTCGCAGATCAGGGTGACGTCGATATGAGTAATGCGCCCGCCCTTGTTCAGCACGAGATCACGGGCATGCATCAGGAACTGATCCGACGCCGCACCTTTCCATTGTGGATCGCTTGGCGGGAAGTGGCTGCCGATATCACCGTCCGCAATGGCGCCGAGAAGGGCGTCGGTGATGGCATGCAGGCCGACATCCGCATCGGAATGGCCGATCAGCGTGCGATCATGCGCGATGTCGATGCCGCAGAGCATGATATTTTCGCCGGGGCCAAGCCGGTGAACGTCAAACCCCGTGCCGACGCGCGGCTCCATATGTGACGTCATCATGTTTCCGGCCCGCATCAGGTCGGCCTCCGTGGTGATCTTGAAAAGGGATTCGGCGCCTTCGACAAGCCGCACCTCCTGGCCACGCGCTTCAAGCAGGGCGGCATCGTCCGTGGTGTGAGCCTCTGCCGCCTCATGGGCGTCCAGCAGGGCGCGATAGTGAAATCCCTGCGGGGTTTGCGCCCGGAACAGCGTGCTGCGGTCCACCGTGCCGGTAATCGGCGCATCAAGGCTTGTCGCCTGTTTCAGCGTATCCGGCACGGGCAGGGCGGGAATGGCTCCGGGGACCTGCTCCAGCGCTTCGAGAACCCGGTCAATCACAGCGTTCTGAACGAACGGCCGCGCGGCATCGTGGATAAGCACCAGATCCGGCGCCTCATCGACCAACGCGCGGAGGCCGTTCAGGACGGACTGGCTCCGTTCCATTCCCCCCTCGACGGGCGGCGCCAGGTCAATTCCGGCGACCGCTTGCTCGTACAGGGCCCGGTGTTCCGGATCGATGACCACGCGGAGAGAGTCGATTGCCGGATGCGCGCGAAAACGCAGCACCGCGTGGCGCAGGACAGGGACTCCGCCGACCTTCAGATACTGCTTGGGAGTTTCACTGCCGAGCCGGGTTCCACGCCCGGCGGCGACAATCAGGAGAGCGGTCTTTGACCGTGGCACAAATCACCTCAATTTGCTCTGGCACTTCGGAGCGGAGCGCATGATATAGTGACCTCATGCCAATGTCTTTGCTCTTGAATCTCTCCGCCTTGCTGGCGCTGCTTCCCGTCGGACTGTTCTCGCTCCGGACGCCGCAGCGGACGGGCAGCTTATTCTGGATCCTGTTGTCCGTCGCGGCAGCGGGACCGTTGCTGTTCGTGATTGTTTCGATCGGCTCCAGCTGGCGCTCCGATGTTGCCATGGCGCTCTGGCTCGCTGTCAGTGCCAGCCTGTTGATCTATCTGCCGCTCTGCTGGTTCCGGCGTGAGGCGCGGGGACTGACCGTGTTGCTGGTGCCCTATCTGTTCCTGATGGCGCTGGGGGCGACGATTGCCGGTATGGCGCCGCATATTGTCCTGAATGAAGGCCTGCCGGGGACCTGGTTCTCGGCCCATATCGCGGTTGCGCTCGCAACATATGCCCTGCTGACCCTGGCGGCTATTACGGGGCTGGCGATCTTCATCAAAGAGCGTGCGCTGAAAAAGAAACAGATGTCGTCCGGCATCGCTCCGGCGCTGCCATCCATTGCGGATTGTGAAAAGCTTCAGGGCCAGTTGCTCGGCGCGGCGGTGATCGTTCTGGTCTGCGGGCTGGCAACAGGAATCGCGCTGCAAAATTACCTGAACGGGCATGTCCTCGAGTTCGACCATAAAACGGTACTCTCGTTGGTGACATTAGGTATTCTGGCCGTTCTCTGGCTGGTAAACAGCCGCTTCGGCATGCGGGGGAGGACAGTCTCCCGATTGGTGCTCGTGGCATACCTGCTGCTGACGCTGGCCTACCCCGGTGTCAAGTTTGTGGCTGAGATTCTGATCTGAATTAGATCGTCACCAAACCGTCATATAAAAATACCATTTTGACAATTTTGCGTGCAGTTGCTTAATTCGTGGGCAGCAAATCACGGGTGCTTAGAGAATGACCATCGAGATCGGCCCAATTACTCTTGAGAGCCCGGTTTTCCTCGCCCCCATGTCGGGGGTGACGGACCAGCCGTTCCGGCGCCTTGTACGCGAATTCGGCTGCGGTCTGGTGGTCTCCGAAATGATCGCCAGCGCTGCCGTCCTGCGCGATGTGCGCGAGGAGATGTTCAAGATTCCGGAAGACATGGATGCCGAGCGCCCGTTGGCCGTGCAGCTCGCTGGCTGGGATCCGGAGATCATGGCGGAAGCGGCGAAATTCAATGCCGGCCGGGGCGCCGAAATCATCGATATCAATATGGGATGCCCTGCCAAAAAGGTGGTCAACAAGCTCGCCGGCTCCGCACTGATGCGGGACGAGGCGCTGGCAGGACAGATCATGGAAGCCGTCGTGAAGGCAGTACAGGTTCCGGTGACGCTGAAAATGCGGACGGGCTGGGATGACAGTGACCGGAACGCGCCACGGCTTGCCCGGATCGCGGAGGAGGCCGGTATCCGGCTTTTGACAATCCATGGCCGGACCCGCTGCCAGATGTATAACGGGCATGCGGACTGGGACTTTATTCGTGAGGTTAAGAACGCGGTGTCTCTGCCCGTCGTGGCCAATGGCGATATCGCGAGCCTGGAGGATGTGGATGCCTGCATGGCTCAATCCGGCGCGGACGGGGTGATGATCGGGCGTGGCGCCTATGGCCGGCCATGGTTTCCGGCACAGGTCGCGGCCCATATTGCCGGCCGGCCGGTTCCGGCGGATCCATCCTTTGCGGAACGCGCCGATATCATGCACCGCCATGTCGATGCCATGCTGTCGCACTATGGCGCCGCGCTTGGTCTCAGAATGGCCCGGAAGCATATCGGCTGGTATGCCAGCGGTATTCCCGGGTCGGCCGAGTTCCGGAAAGTTGTCAACAACACCATGGATCGCCGGATCGTCGAGGATGCGATCCAGCGCTTTTTCCATGATGAAGCGGGGCATGGCAGGGCTGGGCATGACGGTGCCGATCAGGATCGGCAAGCGGCATGAGTATGATCGTTGAAGCGCCGCCGCGTGCGGAGTCCATAGCACTTGATCCGACCGGTGTGCTCCACGCGGTTCCGACACCGGTGATCGGTCTCGATGAGAGTGACCGCATCGTCTATGTGAACATGGCGGCCGAACACTTCCTGCAGGGAAGTGCATCGGTTCTGCAAGGCACGAAGCTTTCTGACCTGCTGCCGTTCGACAGTCCCGTCTTCAGCATGATCAGTCAGTCCCGGCGCCAGTCTTCGGTTCTGTTCGATTATGACCTGATCCTCGAGGGTCCGCGCATCGGCTCGCATATCGTCAGCGTACAGGTTTCCCCGGTCACGGACCGGGCGGGAGCCGTGATCGTGTCGCTACAGATGCGATCCATTGCCAACCAGCTGTACCGGCAATTCAATTTCAAGGGCGCGGCCCGTTCCGTGACGGCCATGGCGGCGATGCTGGCGCATGAGGTGAAGAACCCGCTGTCCGGCATCAAGGGCGCCGCGCAGTTGCTGGAGCAGAATGCCATTGAGGCGGATCTGCCGCTGACCAAGCTGATCTGCGACGAGACGGACCGGATCTGCAGTCTGGTCGATCGTATGGAGGTGTTCTCGGACGACCGTCCGATCGAACGCAGCCCGGTGAACATTCACGAGGTGCTGGATCACTGCCAGCGCGTCGCGGAATCCGGTTTTGGCAGCAGGGTGAAGTATCATGAGCGCTACGACCCGTCGCTGCCGCCGGTACTTGGTAACCGGGATATTCTCGTGCAGATCTTCCTGAATTTGCTGAAGAATGCATCCGAAGCCCTGGGCGAGATGGACGGAAATGGAGAGATCCATATGTCGACCGCCTATCGGCACGGCATGCGGATTTCCGTGCCGGGTTCGTCGCAAAGGGTGAACCTGCCGCTTCAGGTGACGATCCGGGACAACGGCCCCGGGATTCCGGACGACATGAAAGCGACGATCTTCGATCCTTTCGTGACATCCAAGCGCAACGGGTCCGGGCTCGGACTTGCTTTCGTGGCCAAGGCGGTTGCGGATCATGGCGGTGTGATCGAGGTCGATTCAGTGCCGAGGCGCACAGAGTTCAGGATCTCGCTCCCTATCGCCGATATTTCACAGGCCTACATGCGGGCATGACAATGGACAATGCTTCGATTTTGATCGCTGATGATGATCAGGCGATCCGTACCGTATTGACGCAGGCCCTGACCCGGATCGGTATGGATGTCCGTTCGACGGGCAATGCAGCCACTCTCTGGCAGTGGGTTGAACGCGGGGAAGGCGATCTGGTGATCACCGATGTGGTGATGCCGGACGAGAACGGCCTCGACCTGCTGACCCGTATCCGCAAGGTACGGCCGGATTTGCGCGTCATCGTTATGAGCGCCCAGAACACTCTGCTGACCGCGGTCAAGGCGAGCGAACGCGGGGCGTTTGAATATCTGCCGAAACCCTTCGATCTGGCCGAGCTGGTGCAGGTCGTGCGCAAGGCACTGATGGCGCGCTCCGAAGGACGCGTGCCGGCGCAAGCGGAGGTTTCCGAAGAGGAATTGCCGCTAATTGGCCGCTCCTCGGCGATGCAGGAGATTTACCGGGTCCTGGCCCGCCTGATGGCAACGGATCTGACGGTGATGATCGCTGGCGAGTCCGGAACCGGCAAGGAGCTGGTGGCCCGTGCGCTGCATGATTACGGCAAGCGCCGGAACGGCCCTTTCGTCGCGGTCAATATGGCGGCAATTCCGCGTGAGCTGATCGAAAGCGAACTGTTCGGGCATGAGAAGGGGGCCTTTACCGGCGCCACGGCCCGGTCAAGCGGCCGGTTCGAGCAGGCTCGGGGCGGGACGCTGTTTCTTGACGAAATCGGCGATATGCCGATCGAGGCGCAGACCCGTCTCCTGCGTGTGTTGCAGGAGGGAGAATACACCACTGTCGGCGGGCGCTCGGCCATACAGGTCGATGTCCGTATCGTGGCCGCCACGCACCGCGACCTGCGGCAATTGATCCGGCAGGGCATGTTCCGCGAGGATCTGTTCTATCGTTTGAATGTCGTTCCAATCCGCCTGCCTCCGCTGCGTGAACGCAAGGAAGATATCCCGGATCTGGTCCGGCATTTCCTTGCGTTGGCGCAGAGAGAGGGGTTGCCGGAAAAGAGCATGGATGCTGCCGCCATGCAGCGCCTGACGGCCTATAACTGGCC
>NZ_CAXBDC010000123.1:0-11677 GCF_963974195.1 uncultured Nisaea sp. | reverse complement strand
ATGCTGCACCGGGCCATCTTCGGCTCGATGGAGCGCTGGATCGGCATCCTGATCGAGCAATATGCCGGCCGCTTCCCGCTCTGGCTGGCACCGGTCCAGGCCGTGGTTGCCACCATCACCAACGATGCGGACGATTACGCGGCCGAGGTGATGGCTGCAGCGAAGGCCGCCGGATTGCGGGTTGCGATGGATCGCCGGAACGAGAAAATCAACTACAAGATCCGCGAGCACAGCGAGGCCAAGATCCCGGCAATCCTCGTCGTCGGCCGCCGCGAGGCGGAAGAAGGCAAGGTCGCGGTGCGGCGACTCGGCGGAAAAGCGCAAGAAGTGCTTGCACTCGACGACGCCATTACTAGACTTAAAGAAGAGGCACTGGCTCCGGATCACATCTGATCCGGGCTGGCTCCTCCCCACAGAACAGAAACAGATAACGAAGGAGGCGATAGATCGCCAGACCACCATTCAATCAGCCGCCGGCCAAGGATGGCCCGCGGGTGAACCGTGACATTCTCGTAGAACGAGTCCGCTGCATTGATCCCGACGGGGAAATGCTTGGCGTACTGACTGTTCGCGAAGGCATTCTAAAAGCCGAAGAGTTTGGCCTCGATCTGGTTGAAGTCTCTCCGAATGCGGACCCGCCCGTCTGCAAGATCCTCGATTACGGCAAGTTCAAGTACGAGGCTCAGAAGAAGAAGAACGAAGCCAAGAAGAAGCAGAAAATCATCGAAATCAAAGAGATCAAGCTGCGTCCGAATATCGACGAGCATGATTTCGAGGTGAAGATGAAGAATGTGCGCAAGTTCATCGGTGAAGGCGACAAGGTGAAGGTCACCCTGCGTTTCCGTGGCCGTGAAATGGCGCACCAGGATCTCGGCATGAACGTGCTGAACCGGGTCCGCGACGAAATGGAAGAAGCGGCCAAGGTCGAGTCCTATCCGAAGATGGAAGGCCGGCAGATGATCATGGTCATCGCGCCCCGCTAACCGCCTGCTTCGCCGCGACATTCCGTCGCTCATATGGTCCGATGGCCCCGCTCAGGCGGGGCCTTGGCATTTTTGCGGACAGAGAGGACTGGTTTCGGATGCGTTGCGACCTATGTTGGAACCGTTCCAGATAGTACCCACGACATTCGGACCCGTTCCATGGCCCTCGCTCCCAGACAGCTGCCCTCCGATCACCCTGCTCTCGCCGGCGAGAAGATCGGCGTCCTGCTGCTCAATCTCGGCACCCCGGACGCGACGGACACCAAATCCATCCGGCGCTACCTGAGGGAATTTCTCTCGGACGAGCGGGTCATCGAAGTGAACCCGCTGCTGTGGCAGATCATCCTCAATCTGTTCATCCTGCCGACCCGCCCCGCCAAGACCGGGCACGCCTATGAGCAGATCTGGATCAAGGAAACGGACGAGTCCCCCTTGCGCCTCTATACCCGCAACCAGTCGGACAAGCTGGCGGCCACACTGGCGGACAAGTATCCGAACGTCATCGTCGACTGGGGCATGCGGTATGGCAACCCGAGCACCGAGAGCAAGATCAACGAGTTGAAGGAGAAGGGCTGCGAGCGCATCCTGCTGGTCGCCCTCTATCCGCAATATGCCGCCAGCACCACGGCAACGGCCTATGACAAGGCCTTCGAGGCTCTGATGAAACTACGCTGGCAGCCGGCCGTCCGGACCGCCCCTGCCTATCATGACGAGCCGGCCTATATCGAGGGTCTCGCCAATTCCATTGAGGCGCATCTGAAAGGCCTCGACTGGACGCCGGACCTGCTCATCACCTCCTATCACGGCCTGCCGGAGCGCTATTTCCTGAACGGCGACCCCTATCATTGCCATTGCTTCAAGACCACGCGGCTGGTCCGCGAAAAGCTCGGCTGGACCGACGACAGGATGATGGTCGCCTTCCAGTCCCGCTTCGGCAAGGAAGAGTGGCTGAAACCCTATCTCCAGGACACGGTCGAAGGGCTGCCTGCGAAAGGCGTGAAGAATCTCGCCATCATCTGCCCCGGCTTTTCCGCCGACTGCGTCGAGACGCTGGAAGAGATCAATATCGGCATCCGCGAGACTTTCGCGGAAGCGGGCGGCGAGAATTTCACCTACATCCCCTGCCTGAACGATAGCGACGACGGGATGAAGGCAATCGGAGCCGTGGTGGAGCGGGAGTTGCAGGGCTGGGTTTAAACCTCCCGAACGACTCCCCAGCGGACTTTTACCGCCCGCCCAGGCCCGCGACAAAAACCCGGTGACGATCACCCGAACTGAAAGGGCGGACTCCCCCGGCCTTTCAGTCTTTAGCGCTCCCGAGGGCGGCGATCAGCGGCCAGCAGAAGGCGCATCAACCGGGCTGCAAACCCTGACGATAATTCTCCCTGATTTATGCATTTTCTCTACCGGCGTTAATCTCTTCAATAAACCAGAGAACAACTCCAAAAAATTACAAACAAAAACATCAAATCCAACGAAAAATATCGAAAAATACTGAAGTAATAGTTTTCTCTTTTTAATGGATACTTCCAGCAATCACACTAATATGTATAAGGTTAAAATAAGTCACCTCCATAACGAGGGGATAGGAAGCGCCCATGTTCGGTTTAGGAAAAGAAAAAAGCGCCGAAGACGAAGCAAAGCAGCGGCAGATTGAAGCATTGAAAGCCTCTATTGAGGCCGCGCTGATGCAAATGAAAAAGCAGGCCGAGGCAGGCCTGACGGACCGCTGCGAAGCCAGCGCGAAACGCCTGACGGAAATCCTCAAGAACCCGAAACTGCCAAACGACTTTACCAAGCAGGCCCGGGGCGGCGTCGATGCGCTGATGCTGCATGTCTACATGAAGGCCACAGCCCTCGCCTCCAAGGCGGCTATTGATGCTGCCAGGGAAGATGACCTGGAAAAGCGGTCGGCGAAGATCAAGGAAGCGCGGGAGAAACTTTCCGGCGCCATGAAGTACAAGGCCTCCCCGGATTTTAAACAGCAATGTGAGCGGATGCTTGAAGTCGCCATGTTCTCTGGCGGCGTCAAGGCGAAGGGGCCGACGAAGGCCAAACCGCGCGACACGGCTCCGAAAGTCGAAAACCGGGCAAAACCGGGCGATACCGCACCGGAGCATAAAGCGGGCAAGCCTTTGGAAAAACATACAAAGCCGGTCGGCGTCTGACGATCTCCGGCTGATCACGGCTCCGGTCGCCACCCTATGCGAACGGCCTCACCCGACCATGCGCTGCCTGCATAAAGCGGCCTCTGCAGCCCGTGCTTCCGCAACCTGAAATCGACAATTTTGGCTCGGGCTTCATTTTTATATAGCAATTAGATAAAAAGCATTTTAATCTTTACGCATCATTAACCACGCACCATCAACAGAAAGTTGGAGGCTGCCGATGTTTGGTCACATTGAAACCCGGACTGCCGAGGCTGACGAGGCACTCCGCCGGATTCACGAGTTGGCGCCCGCCGTCAACGGAGCTCTCTCCCAGATCAAGAAGCAGGCCGAAAGCGGTCGCACGGCCCACTGCGAAGCGTCGGCCAAGTGCCTGAAAGAAGCGATCAAGAGCGCCAAGCTGCCGAAGGATTATACCGACGAGGCAACAGATGCCGTCGATACCATATTGCTGCACGCTTTCATGAAAGCCACCTCGATCGCCTCCAGGGCCGCCATCGAAGCCGCCATGAAAGACGAGATCGAACGGCGCGCGATGAAGATCAAGGAAGCCCGCGCACAGCTCGCTGGCGCCATCCGATACAAAGCTCCCCAGGAATTCCGCCGCAAGTGCGAACGCATGCTTGAAACCGCCCTGTTCTCCGGCGGTATTCGGGCAAAGGGCCCGACACGGGCGAAACCGGACGACACCATGCTGGAGGATGAAGGTTTCATGGAAATGGCCAGGGCCTGAGATAGCGCTACGGCTCGTCTGCGAACGAGCCTCCACCCCTCGCCCGCCTTCCCGAACCTGGCCCGGGATTGGCTCGGGATCCGAGAGGCCGGACGCACAGCCTTACGAACAGATGGGTCCCGGCTCTCCGGCTGGGATGACGTGAAATGAAAAAGGCCGGGCATATGCCCGGCCTTTTGCGTTTGGGTGAAAGCTGTTCTTAGCCGCGAATGCGTCCGCCGGTGGCCTTTTCGACCTGGGCGACGATCTTGCGGGTGACCTCGCCAATCTGCTCGTCCGTCAGGGTCGCGTCGATCGGTTGCAGGGTGACCTGTAGGGCGATGGATTTCTCCGTCTCTTCCAGCCCCTTGCCCTGATACTCGTCGAACAGATGCACACCAGAGATCAGCGCCTTGTCCGCACCGGCTGCGGCCCGGACCAGTTTTTCCGCCGGCACGTCCTTCTCCACCACGAAGGCGAAGTCGCGGGTCAGCGGCTGGAACGGGGAGAGCTTCAGGAACGGCTTGGCCGGACCCTTGGCTTTCGGTGTCGGCACCTTGGCGAGGAAGATCTCGAAAGCCACCGCTGGGCCTTTCAGGTCCATCGCCTTCAGCACCTTCGGATGCAACTCCCCGAAGGTCGCCAGCACGTTCGGGCCGAGACGCAGCGCGCCGGAGCGGCCCGGATGGTACCAGGCAGGCGCATCGGTCGAGACCTGCAGATTACCCGCCGGCGCATCCAGAGCCTCCAGCAGCGCCATGACATCCGCCTTGGCATCGAAGGCATCGACGGCACGGGTCGAGCCCGCCCAGTCTTTCGGGCCGGTACGGCCGACGCGCAAGCCCGCCACCACCGTGGACTGCCCCTTCGGCGTCGCATCCGCATATTGCGGGCCGACCTCGAACAGGGACGCATCGCCAATGCCCATATTCGCGCCCCGGACAGCGGCCGCGATCAGGTTCGGCAGGATCGAGGGACGCATCACGTCCAGCTCGCTGGAGATCGGGTTGACCAGCTTCAGCTCGTCCGCGCCACCGCCAAAGAGTTCGGCTTCGTCCTGCGACAGGAAGGAGAAGGTGACCGCCTCCATCATGCCTCGGGATGCCAGCAGGCGCTTGGACGTGCCTTCGCGGACCTGCGCCTTGCTCAGCGCCGGCTCAGGCACGACATGGCCGGTTTCCAGAGAGACCACCGGGATCTCGTCATAGCCGTTGATCCGGATGATTTCCTCAACGAGGCAGGCCTCGCCCTCGACATCGCGATAACGCCAGGGCGGCATGACCGCGCTGATCGCCTCGCCGCTGCCGGAGACTTCGAAGCCGAGCCGCGTCAGGATGTCCTTTGCGCGCTCTTCCGGAACATCGATGCCCGCGAGGCCCTTGATCCGGGAATGCCGCAACGTGATGGTGCGCTGCCAGTCCTCTTCCTGACCATGCACGACCAGCTCACTCGCCTCGCCGCCACAGATATCCAGCACCAGCTTTGAGGCCAGATGCACGCCCCAGGTCGGGCCGGTCGGGTCGAGGCCGCGCTCGAAACGGTAACGGGCATCGCTCAGCACATTCAGCTTCCGGCCCGTCATGGCAACCGAGATCGGATCGAAGATCGCAACCTCGAGATACATGTTCACGGTTTCGTCGCCACAACCGGTCCGCTCACCACCCATGATGCCGGCCATGTCGTCGATGCCGTGCTCGTCACCGAGCACCAGCATGCCGTCCTCGAAGGTGTAGGTCTTCTCGTTCAGCGCTTCGTAGCTCTCACCCGCCTTGGAAAGCCGGATGCGGATCTTGCCACCCGACACCTTGTCCGCGTCATAAGCATGCAGCGGACGGCCGACATCGAGCATCATGTAGTTGGTGATATCGACCAGCGCAGAGATCGGGCGCAAGCCGACGGCAACCAGCCGGTCCTGCATCCATTTCGGACTCGGGCCGTTCTTCACGCCCTTGAAATAGCGGCCGACCACATAGGGTACCAATGACGGCTCCGGCACATCCACGTCCCAGGTAATCGGGCTTGCGAATGTGCCTTTGACCTCCCTTGTGTCCAGCGGCTTCAGCGTGCCGAGACCGGCAGCGGCAAGATCGCGGGCCACACCGCGCACACCGAGGCAATCCGCCCGGTCCGGCGTGATGGCAATATCGATCACCGGATCGTCCAGCCCGGCATATTCGGCGTACGACATGCCGACCGGCGCGTCTTCCGCCAGATCGATGATGCCGTCATGCTCGTCGGACAGACCCAGCTCGCGCTCGGAGCAGAGCATGCCGTTGCTCTCCTCGCCGCGGATGACGCCTTTCTTCAGGTCTACGCCGGTGCCCGGAACATGGCTGCCGGACGGCGCGAAAACGCCTTTCATGCCGGTGCGTGCGTTCGGTGCGCCGCAGACCACCTGGATCGTCTCCGAGCCGGTATCGACCTTGCAGACGCGCAGCCGGTCCGCATTCGGATGCTGCACCGCCTCGATGACATGGGCGATGGTGAAGGGCCACAGCTTTTCAGCCGGATTGATCAGCTCCTCGACCTCAAGCCCGAGCATCGGCAGGGTGTCGCAGATCTGCTCAAGCGTGGCATCGGTCTCGAGATGCTCTTTCAGCCAGGACAGCGAGAACTTCATCGGTTGAGCCCTCCGGCCAGATTGGGAACATCGAAGGGCATGAAGCCGTAATGTTTCAGCCAGCGCAGGTCGCTGTCATAGAACGGGCGCAGGTCGGGAATGCCGTATTTCAGCATGGCAATCCGCTCGATCCCCATACCGAAGGCGAAACCCTGATATTCGGTCGAGTCGATGCCGCAATATTCCAGCACCTTCGGGTGCACCATGCCGCAACCGAGGATCTCCAGCCAGTCGTCGCCGGCGCCGATCTTGAACTCGCCACCCTTGCGGGTGCAGCCGATATCGACCTCGGCCGACGGCTCGGTGAACGGGAAATAGGACGGGCGGAAGCGCACCGGCAGATCGTCAACGCCGAAGAAGGCCCGGCAGAAATCGATCAGGCAGCCCTTCAGGTGGCCCATATGAGTGGTCTTGTCGATCACCAGCCCCTCGACCTGATGGAACATCGGGGAGTGCGTGGCGTCGTGGTCCGAACGGAAGGTCCGGCCCGGGCAGATGATCCGGATCGGCGGGGTCTTCTTCTCCATGGTGCGGATCTGCACCGGGGAGGTGTGCGTGCGCAGGACGCGCGGCGTGCCGCTCTCGTCCGGCGGCAGGTAGAAGGTATCAAGTTCCTGACGGGCCGGATGCTCGGGCGGGATATTGAGCGCGGTGAAGTTGTAGTAATCGCTCTCGATATGCGGCCCTTCGGCGACGGAGAAACCCATCTCGGCGAAGATCTGGGTCAGCTCTTCGATGGTCTGGGTGATCGGATGCACCCGGCCGGATGTCTCCGGGCGGGCCGGCAGGGAAACGTCGATCCGCTCGGCCAGCAGACGGGCATCCAGTGCCGCATCCTCAAACCCGGTCTTGCGCGCCTCGATGGCGGCCTGGATCTCGTCCTTCAGACGGTTCAAAGCCTGGCCGGCTTCCTTGCGCTGCTCCGGGTCGAGACCGCCGAGCTGCTTCATCAGGCCGGTGATGCGGCCTTTCTTGCCAAGAGCGCCGACTCGGAGCTCTTCGAGGGCGGCAAGATCTCCCGCGCCATCAACGGCGGCGGCGAGTTCCGCTCTCAGTGTTTCAACGTCCTGCATGATCTTTTTCACCCCAAATCGGTGCCGGTTCCGGTCCAGCGCGGGTTCCTTAAAGCAAAAGGGGCCCGGCTAAGGCCAGACCCCTTTTCAACTCTTTTACCGATAGGCTGCCGGATGATCCGGCAGGCCTCGTATTAGTCGGCAGTTCCGAGCGCGGCCTGGGCTTGATCGACCAGGCTTTTAAACGCCGCCGGCTCGTGGATCGCGAGATCCGAGAGCACCTTGCGGTCGAGCTCGATACCGGCCTTCTTCAGACCATTCATGAACTTCGAATAGGTCAGACCATAGCTGCGCGCACCGGCATTGATACGCTGGATCCAGAGAGCGCGGAAATCGCGCTTGCGGACCCGGCGATCGCGATAGGCGTACTGAGCCGCCTTCTCCATCGCCTGTACGGCAACGCGGAAGACGTTCTTCCGGCGGCCGTAATAGCCTTTGGTCTTGTCCGTAACTTTCTTATGACGGGCGTGAGCCGTGACGCCCCGTTTTACACGTGCCATCTCTGGTGCCCTTTCTTAAGCGTACGGAAGGAATTGTTTGACGATCTTCGCATCGGCATCGGACAGGATCATCGTCCCCCGGGCCTTGCGCTTCATCTTCTGGGATTTGTTCGACAGCTGGTGGCGCTTGTAGGCGACGTTACCACGCACCTTGCCGCTGCCCGTGAGCCGGAACCGCTTCTTGGCGCCGCTCTTGGTCTTCATCTTGGGCATTTCGATCTCCGTTTTAGCGGTTACTACCTGCCGGTCTGGCATGCCCTACAAGCCATGACGCGGCGCTGCCCCACAATCGCTTGAGGGGAGGCGGGTTTATACAGAGCGGGCGTGGGAGAATCAAGCGGTCTGTGTGGCCCGCATAGCTGCCCGTCACCTACCGGGCATGTTCCGGCAGCAGGGACGTCTCCGCGTGCAGCCGCTCCGGATCGTTATAGAACGGATCGGTGCCCGCCGGCTGCAGGATGACCTCGCGGTCTTCAATGCCGCCGGGTGTTGTTGCAAGACGCCAGTATTCGGCAGCGATTAGGTCCGGATCGAACGGGCCGTCCGGCGCCACGATGCCGCAGATCGCAATCACCGAGACATGCACGCCACGCGGTGCGAGTTCCTTATAAAGCGAGAGCGAGAGGCTGCGCAGCGCCGCCTTGCCGAGGGCGAGCGAGCTCCATTCCGGGAACGGCTCCAGTGCCAGGCCACCGCCGGTAAAGAGAATTGCCCCACGGCCCCGCTCGACCATCCCCGGGGCAACGAATTTCGCTGCCCTATGTGCGCCCAGCAGATTGACCGCCAACTCCGCCTCGATCCGGTCCGTCTCCAGTTCCAGAGCCGTCGCGGGTTTCAGAACGGCGGCGTTATAGATCAGGATATCGCACGGGCCGAGCGTGTCCGTCAGAGCCGTCAGCGCGTTTTCAAGTCCGGCGGCATCGCCCGCATCCGCCGCGTGCCAGGCGACCGTGGCGCCTGCTTCGGACAGCCTGCCCGCCATCGCCTCCAGCTTGGCGGCACCCCGCGAGATCAGGCCGACAGAGTACCCACCCGCAGCAAACCGTCTGGCAATGGCTTCACCGACCCCGGGACCGGCGCCGATAAGGAGGCATACAGGCATTTTCGATCCGTCCTTCCGCACGATGTCGCGTTTCGATCAGAACCGCGTGCGGACAATCAGGGTGAGCACGAAGGAAGCACACGCGCAAATCGCGATGACGGCGACCATCGGAATGGCCGTTCCGTCAAAGAACGGCCCCGTGGCAACGATCATAAGACCGCCTGTCAGCATTTGCAGGGTTCCGCCAAAGGAAGAGGCAAGTCCGGCAATCGCGCCATGCTCGTCCAGCGCCATGACCATCGTCGTCGGCAAGGCGAGACCGAAGCCCGCATTCGCGCAGAGCAGAAAACCGATCACCACGAACAGATGCACCTCCGTCGTCAGCAGCAGGGCAAGCAGGATTGTGGCGGATGCGGCGAAGAATGCCGTCCCGATCCGGATCACGACCGTCAAACCGAACCGCTCCGCCAGGGGCCCGGCAAGCTGGCACGCCCCGAAAAAGCCGACGGCATTCACGGCGAAGGCAATCGCGAACTCGGTCGGCCCCAGGCCGTACTGGTCGCGATAGACGAAAGCGGCCGAGGCGATGAAGACAAAGAAGCTCGCCATGCCGAAGGCGCCGACAAAGGTCAGGGCAAGGAACTGCCGGTCGAAAATGAGGGTCCGCATGCCGCTGAAAAGCGCCCGCAGATTAAACGGCACCCTGTCTGATTTCGCCAGGGTCTCCGGCAGCATCGTTCCCGTGACCAGCAGGCTGAGAAGCGCGCCGCCACAGAGGATGAAGAAAATCGCCCGCCAGCCGAAAACCGGCACGACAAAGCTGCCCGCAAGCGGCGCCAGCATCGGCGAAATCGAGATCACCAGCATGATCAGCGCCATCAGCTTCGTCGCGGCTGCCCCCGTATGCAGATCGCGGATGATCGCCCGTGGCAGCACCATCAGCGCCGCACCGCCCAAGCCCTGAAGAAAACGCCAGGCCGTCAGTTCCATCGCCGTCCCGGACAGCGCGGCACCGACGGAGCCGGCAAGGAAAACCATCAGCCCGACATAGATCGGCAGCTTCCGCCCCGCCTGATCCGCCCACGGTCCATAGACCATCTGCGCCAGGCCAAAGCCGATAAAATAGGCCGTGATCGTCGCCTGGATCGCCGTCTCGTCAACGCCGAGATCCGCGACGATCTCGGGCATCGCCGGCAGATACATGTCGATCGCGAACGGCCCGACCAGCGAGAGCAATCCAAGCACCAGGGCGGACCGCCAAAGGCTCAGCGTCATCTGAATAATCCTGCTTCAAGAAAGTTTGGCCGCGGCACCAAGGCAGCGGGCCACGGTTTTATACATAATTGAAAGAGGTCTATCGACCGGTTTGTCCGGAAGGGACGGTCAAGAATTTAGCAGTTCTTTGTTCCGTTGGCAGCCAGCCGCAACTCCCGCAACTGGCCTGTCAGCTCCACCATGTGATTGGAGACGACAACCTGCTGCTTCTCCCCCTCCATAACGGGACAGACCACGCGCTCCCAGTCGCACGGCGCCCGCGAATGGACATAGGGGTTGCGGCAGAGGATCAGACGTTCCTCCCTCACGGCCCGCAGATATTGCTCCCTGAGGATGTCACCCACATCGGGGCCCAGATCGGCAACCCACTTCCCCGTCATCTCGAACCCCGTGCGGCTCGCGATCTCGCTGCCATAGAGTCGATAGCGGAAATCCTCGCGGTCCGGGTCGAGTTCCAGGATCATGATATTGCCGAGCCAGGGCTTCAAGGTCTCAAGAGAGAAGTCACTGCGGGACGCCATGCCGTCGCGCGGCTTCACCTTCAGGCAATATTCAAGGAATGAAACCGAACGCTCATGCGACGGTTTGATGTCATCCGTTTCAGGATACCAGATCGAAAATTCTTTCGGATCAATCAAGCGTAGCTCCTGCCTCCGCCCCAAACCAATTAAACCATAAAATGCTGGTTAAATGCTAAAATCAGAAAAATACCGCATTCGAGATGTCGTGAACGCTCGTAAAGCCCCGCCCCGCTGCGCGCGAACCGTTGACCTTCGCCCCGCCGCGCCCTAGCTTCCCGCGCACTATCGCAAGCTCAAGGAAAAAAACATGGCCTCCCTTATCCCCACCGAGATCGCCGAGAACGCCCGCGCCTGGCCGTTCGAGGAAGCGCGAAAGATCGTTGCGCGGATCGGGGGATCGAAACCGGAGAAAGGTCATGTGATCCTGGAGACCGGCTACGGCCCGTCCGGCCTGCCGCATATCGGCACTTTCGGCGAGGTTTTCCGCACCACCATGGTGCGCCGCGCTTTCGAGCAATTGATGCCGGACGTACCGACCAAGCTGATCGCCTTCTCGGACGATATGGACGGCTTCCGCAAGGTGCCAACCAACCTGCCGAACCAGGAAATGCTGGCGGAGTATCTGAACAAGCCGCTGACCCAGGTGCCCGATCCCTTCGGCACGCATGAAAGCTTCGGCGCGCATAACAACAATCGGCTGATGGAATTCCTCGACAGCTTCGGCTTCGAGTACGAGTTCATGTCCTCGACCGAATGCTACAAGAGCGGCATGTTCGACAAGGC
>NZ_CAXBDC010000122.1:0-11851 GCF_963974195.1 uncultured Nisaea sp. | reverse complement strand
ATTAGAGAACAATTTAGACAAAATTCGCGGCATTACAGCGGAATCATCGAAGTTAGTTTACTTCAGCACCTTAAGAAGGTCGCGTCAGGCGTCCAATGTCCCCGTCGACTCTAGATGTAATTAGCAAGGGAAAGCTGCCGCAAGGATGCCGTCGTCTGGTAAGCTGCCTGAAGCTGCCCCTGAAGCAGCTGAAACTCTGCTGCGGCCTCAAAAGGGTCAACATTTTCAACACCATCGAGTTGGTTCGACAGCAATGTGTTATCGTCCTTGTGCTGCGATTCAATATCCGTCATGCGCGCCTGGGTCGTACCCAGCGAGGCAATCATCAGGCCGATCTCATCCGCAGCAGCCTCAACCCGTGTCAAACCGTCATTCACCAGGGCACGGTAGTCATTATCAAGGCCCGCGGCAAAATCAACATCGGCAAAGGTGGCGAATACTTCGAAAAGCTCCTCGAAGGTTGAATCGTCGTTAGCGAGTTCGCCAAACTCCAGGCGCACACCTTCCGCCGCATCAAACGCAAACGGCTTGGTCTGCCCCGGTACAAGCCCGGCAACATTGTTCCAGTTTGCATCGGTCCCGAACTGAGTGGCTGACGCGCCGATCACCACCGCGGAGTTACCAACAGCAAGCGCCGGTATCGCGGCATACGCTGCTGTTTTAAGAGCTGCGGCATTATCCACAGGCGCCGTCGAGACATCCGTTCCATTGAAGAGATACCGCCCCTCTGACTGCGTGTTCAGAAGGCTCACAAGCTGATCGATGGCGGAATCCGCGAATTGCTTCAACACCGGCGCGGTGTCATCGAACTTGCCTTCCTGCTGGTTGATCAGCTCAACCCGCATTTGCTCCGCAAGATCCTGGATACCGGTCAACGCCGCTTCCATGATCTTGGTACGCGTCCGCACCTGCTCGATGGTGGTGACATAGGTCTCCTTGGTCTGGATCTCCTCGCGCAACTGGATCGAAACACGCGCGTCGTCGCCTTTCAGCCCGCTGTAAATCTGAGAAATCTTCCCGGTCGAAACCTGCTGCTGCGCACGCGAAAACTGATCCTGAAGATTCAGGACTGTATTCTGTGCCCGCAATGACATTGTCAGGGTGGCGACACGCATCGTCTCACTCCTTCCTAACGAATAATGTTAACAAGTTCGTCGAGCGACTGCTGGACAGTCTGCAAGACACGCGCGGAGGCTGCGAAAGCGGCTTCCAGTTCGATCAGCTTGGCAAGCTCTTCATCCGTGTTCACACCGCTTTCATCCCGATAGGTCTGTACCAGGGTGTCCCGGAAATTGGTTTCAAACGTAAGCTGGCTTTCAAAGGTCGCATGCTGGTTGGCCTGGAAACCGACCAGTTCGGCGGCAAAACCTTCGATACTGTTATTGGCGGTCAGCCCGAAGCCGGCAACGAAAGTCTGGGTATCCTGAAACACATCAAGCATGGCATTTGCGACACGATGGTCACCGGAGCCGATGGCAACATACGTATTTGCTCCATTTCCGGTATCACCAGTCACCAGGATTGAAGGCGTCCCGGTCACCAGAGCATTGACCTGGATCACCTCAGCAAACCCTTGTTCACTGCCCAGCGCGTCGGCGGGAACCGCACCACCACCATCGACAAACAGGTTAACCACCGCGGTCGTACCATTGATCGTGAAGGTATCCAGGTCGTTCGCCAGTTCGTGCGCCAGAGTATCCAGCTGATCTTGCGCTTCAACCAGGATGGTATCGCGCACCCTTAGAAGCCCGGCCAGCTCGCCATCCTTACCGGACACCTCGGCAGAAATATCCGGGTTCGTGGCAGTACCGGGAAGACCGTCCTCAAGCTGCAAAGGCTGACCAGCAGTGGTCGCCGTAAAAAGGGAGGTTTCAACGAATGTCAGCGGGAACATCGTATCATCAAGCAGCAAGCGGCTATCGCCGGTCAAAATGGTCAACTCGCCATTCGAGCGCTCGATCACGTTGATGTTCATATATTGCGACAGCTCTTCAACGAACTGATCACGGCTATCCTCAAGGTCGGCGGTCGTCAGCCCCTGGGTCTTGCGCGTGGCAATTGAATCATTGAGTGTGTCGATATTTTCCAGTGCCGTATTAGCCAGATTAACAGTATCCGCGATCTGCCGGTCCGCTTCCTTTCGAAGATTACTGATGGTCCGCGAGAGTTCCTGGAATTCGGCCGCAACACTTTCCGCCGCGCGCAGAACTTCAGCCTGGTTCGCTCCAAGCTCCGGAGCAATCGACAGGGCCTGAAGTTTTTCCTTCAGATCCGTGATCTTCGCGGAGATCGAATCGTCATCGCCAGGCCGGCCGAAAGACTCGACCATACGCTCAAGATAGGTATCCAGAACCGTCAGCTCGGAAACGGTCGCTGTCTGGGAACGGATATCCTTCTGTAGACCTTCATTGACGGTGCGCACTACCACACCGAGGTCAACACCCTGCGCCTGACCGCCGATGATCCGGGTCTGCAGCTCCTGCGATTTCCGTGTGTATGTCGGGTTCGCGGCATTCGCCACGTTTTGGGACACCACATCGATACGTGCCTGAGCTGCCGACAGGCCGGACGTTGCCGCGATTAGAGCGCTGTTAATTGACATGGTGGCTATCACCTCCGAAGTCTCATAGGCAAAGTGCCTCATAACTACGAAAGCAATAACCGGGCCAGTTTTGGCTTTTAAGAATTTCCAGAAAGGCTTTCCGATGCGCCGGCGTTAGTGCAGCATCGGCAAATGCCTATTCAATCCCAATCAGCTGCGATCCAGACGCTTCAGGACGCACTCGCCAAACACAGCGCGGGCCGGATTCCGGAAGCATTGCAGATCTATATGTCCGTCGCGCCTCAATTGCAGCATTTGGGCCAGTTCTGGCATTTTTACGGGCTGGCACTGTTCCAGGCAGGCGATACGGCAAAAGCCACGGATTGTTTCAGGCGCGCGCTGCTTCTCATTCCTAATGATGCCAACTGCATCAATCGATTCGCCTGTATTTTCTTGGCAGAACATCATCCGGAAGACGCACACCGCCAATTGCGGCACGCATTGGCCATCACACCGGATCACCCTGAAGCCTGGCGAAACATTGCAGAAGCGGAGCGGCTCGACGGTAATCCTGCCGCTGCCCTTCAATCACTTGAGAAAGCAATGGCTCTCTGCCCAGACGAACAGGGCTGGAAAATGTCTTACATTGCAACGCTCAATGATCTGGAACGACCAGAGGAAGCGCTTGAGGCCCTGCACTCCTTCGCCAGGACATCAACGCTAACCCCGGAATATTTTTTTCAGGAAGCCAGGGCCCTGCTTGATGCCTACAAGGCCAGCCAGGCAATTTTGTCCTATCGAAAATCCCTGGTCCTTGCTCCCAGCTCCCCCCAGGCACTCAACAACCTGCAACTGGCTGAGCGCAGGGTCGGACGCATGCAGGATGCTGTCCGAAACGCCTCGCGAGCATGCCTGATCGAGCCAGAAAATATAGAATTGCAGCACGGCCTGACGGATGCCTTGTTGAGCGCCGGCGAAATTGAACGCGGGCACGCCCGTAACTTCTGGCGCCATCTGAAACCTGAAATTCAGATTATACGGCATGGCCTGCCAAAGGAATGGGACGGCGCCCCCTGCGGGGACGGAGCAGGCTTACTGGTCTGTCATGAGCAAGGCATCGGTGACGAGCTCCGCTTCGTATCCTGCATCCCCGACATTCAGAAACGCTTCAACGGCCCTGTCTTTCTGGAATCTGACAAGCGCCTGCTTCCTCTCTTCGCACGGTCTTTCCCAGACGTAACCGTGATCGAGAAAATCCAACGGTCAGAAACCGTACCGTCAACAGCTCAATATGCTCCGCTTATCGGAGCGCACGGCATCGGCCAGTATATGATGCTTGCCGACATGCAATCATTTGTCCGTCCTTCCCTTTGCAGCTTTCCTTCGCATGCCGGCTATCTGAAGCCTGATGTCAGCGAGGTCAGACGCTGGAAAGACAGTTTCCGTGCACATGGAGAGTGGCCTGCGGTCGGCCTCAGTTGGCGGAGCGGGATGCGAAGGGCTGGAGCGCGGCATAATTATCCGGAACTGGCGGATATCACCCCATTTTTCAAGGCAGCTGATTTCCTGCCCGTCTGCCTTCAGTACGATGTTTCAGAGTCCGAGATCGCGGCTATCCAGACAGTAACGGACCAGCAACTCAATATCCCGCCGGGCATTGATCAGAAAGACGAACTCGATCGGGTAGCGGCAATGATTGCCGCCCTAGATCTGGTCATATCGCCAAACACATCCGTTCTAATGATGGCAGGAGCCGTCGGGACACCATCGATTGGCCTGCATTCCCAGTGCGGCGCTATTTTCTTCGGCGCCGGGGCAGATCCCTGGTTTCCAATAGAATGCAGTCTGGTGAAAACAGGCGACCGTGCTTGGCCAGCCCTGATTGACGAGGCAGTTCCCCATCTGGTCAGGATTTTATCAGAATATCGCTGACAGGGGCTCAGAAGGCCTGGTTTAGTCCGTTAACTGGCTTCAGCGAGCCGGAACTGGTCCTGGAGACCTTCCATGATCTGGCGGTTCACGTTGATCATCGCCGTGAGTTCCGCCTTGCCATCAATGACAAGTTTGGTTTCATGAGCGACCCAGTGGGCAAGCTGAATCAGACTTTTCTTCAGCTGATCAGGCAGATGGTTTCCCGGCTCGGAGAGGTCACAGAGGAAAGCATTCCAGACCTTCCCGTTCCATAAGGCTGCATTCAACTTATCCTGCAACGGAGCAGTGTCTTCCTGCGCCTTCCTCAACGCGGCCGTCACCTGCCCGAGCAACCGATACTCAATCTGCTGATGACTTTCGGTCTTGGTCTGAACATTCGAATATGCGGCATAACCCTGACGCATTTTACGGCCCTCCAAGAACTATGGATCCGTTACTTACTGGAACAGACCCAGGAGGACCTGCGGCGCATTGTTGGCCACACCGAGAACCTGGACACCAAGCTGCTGACGAACCTGCAGAGCAGTAAGCTGCGCTGACTCGCGGGCAAGATCGGCATCGACGATGTTGCCGAGACCTTCTTCCGTGGCATCACTGACCGACGTCAGGAATTCCGTCTGGAAGTTCAGGGCCCGGGTATCAGCACCAAGCTGACCGAGAGCGATGTTGATCGTCGATTCCAGGTTCGAATATTGTTCGGTCAAAACGCTCTGCGCATTGGTCGCCGTCGTCAAGGTCGCGCCACCAAGCGAGTTGATATCCGTCAGCAGGTTACGTGCCCGCAGGGTAATCGTGTCGTTATTCAGGTTCGACAGCGTATTTACCGCGGTCGAGGTATCGAGAACGTTCACACCGTTGAACACCGCGTTGGCAACGAAGTTTCGTGCCTGGGAGATCAATTCGTTGAAGTCATCCTGAAGGATACTGCGCTGCTGCGTCGTAATGCCTTCGTTCGAAAGCTCCGTCAGCTTTTGCCGGACATCCGCGAGCAGATCCGAAATCGAGGTTGTGCCCGCAAGCGCCACCTGAGCGATGCCCTTGGTGTTATTCAGCCCCTGCTGAATAGCACTCAAAGCCCGCAAATCTCCCCGGATACCCTGCGCAATGGCAAAGTTCGAAGCATCATCCTCGGCGCCAGTCACCTTCAGACCGGTCGAGACTCGGTCCTGTGTCTGCGCCAGGAGGGAGTTGGTACGCTCAAGATTGCGGAGCGCGACCAGAGCCTCCGGGTTCGTCAGAATCGAGTTGCTAACCATAACCAGTGTTCCTTCTCTCTTCGCGTCGCCTCCGCCCTTCAGCTCCAAGTCCATTTCTTGGACAAGGTCTTTTTTGCCGGGCAGGAACAGCGACGAACCACTGTCTTGGCCCTCATATCGCAATAGTCGGGCCAACCAGAGATGGAACAGTAATTAATTGATTTTAAATGATATTTTATTCAAAGAGAAAAATGAGAGCCGATTCTTTGCTATCGAAACGCCGCCTGATCGGCATTTTTTGCAGCTGCACACGGACACTATTTTCCTTAGGAGAGCAACTTACTGAGCGCGGAAATATCATTCCTGCTTCGCACACAGAAACGCCACGCCCTATGGCTCAAGAGCGTCGCCAAGAATTTCGAAAGACAGAAAAATGTGGAATGTATTTTCGCCACAAATAATTGCTCGATCAAAGAAGCAGCGCCAAGAAACCTTAAGAGGAGAAAGGAGAATGATGCTTTCTGTCTCTACCGGTTATAAATCCGGATTCTTACATTTACAAAGACTCGGCACAAATGCCGTCAGCTGCCTCGCTGGTAGCTTTAGAAAATACAATCCGGCAAAGACAGCCAGTCTCCATACCGTCTGCTCATAAAGCAGCAAAATGCACTCAGGTCTAATTTTAGGCCTGATCCAGAATAGAGCTCACAGACCCGCCTGGTCTGGGCGCCGGCTGGCTATCCGGCGCCTGAGAAGGCTTGAGGCCTTTCATGATATCCCGGTTTACCGCAACCAAGGAATCAAGATCCCCCTCGCCCTCAAGCGCAATTGCGGTCTCCTTTGTTACCCAGATTCCCAGACTCACAATTGCAGCCCGCAAATCTCGGGGTAACTGATTGCCAGCAGTGCCGCAATCTTCAACAAAGACGTCCCATACCTGCTTGTTCCAGTTCAATGCCGATGCGACCTGGGCCATCTTGGAGGGGTCGTTAGCTGCTCCCTTTTTATTATCAATGGCCTTCATCAATTCAGACGTAACCTGAGCCAGCAAACGATATTCCGTATCGCGTGACGTCGCAGTCTGATTGATTGTCTTCTTGTAGGCATCAATGCCGGACATCAATTACTCCCAGCCATTTCTGGCGCGCTAATCTTGAGAATTTCAGCCTCATAAGTAATGAGGGCTTTACAGGTTTTCAAAGCTCTGTAGAACCGCTTTTCATTCACATCCTGTACAAGATTCAAAAGCGTCATACGCACTTCCTTGAAAGTTGTCGCATCAAGAAAGCTCTCAACAAGCTCAAGGAACATGCCACGATATTGATCAGGATCATCATGATCCAGATACATTAACAAAATGGTAAAGTAGATACGTTTCGCCGGTGACGTCGCATCCTCTTCCTGCATGATGTCTTTGCCAAGAAGGATGGTGGCCTCGTTCTGCAGAACCAGAGACGCACCTTTTTTCCCGGCCACCATGACCGCGCCGTTAACGACGAACTTTTCTCCCGGCTTCACATTGATTTTTAATGGCATTCTACGGAACCCGTGCAACCGACTTGGACGCATACCAATAACACTAAATCGGCAATTCGGAAAATGCGCTTCGTCACATCCCGAACGATATAGTGCAGATGATAAAGGTATCTCACGTAAAATAAGGTTAAGAGCGAGAGGAACACCGCAAATTTAGGACAAAAAAAATCGGGGGAATTTCTCCCCCCGATTTTCAAGTAGATTTGATCCGCGTTTAACGGAACAGACCCAACAGAGACTGCGGGCGCTGGTTTGCAATCCCGAGAGTCTGTGTGGAGAGCTGCTGCTGCACCTGCAGAGACGTAAGCCGAGCAGATTCACGAGCCAGATCAGCATCGACCAGGTTGCCGAGACCTTCATCGGTTGCGTCGCGGATTTCCTCAAGGAACTGCGTCTGCAGATTGAGGGCACGAACTTCCGCACCAAGAGAGCCCAGCGCCGTATTCACGACAGACTCCAGATTGGCATACTGGTTCGCAATCACGCTTTGGGCAGCAGTCGCCGAAGTCACGTCACCGCCAGCAAGGCTGCCGACCTGGGTATTGACCGCACTTTGTGCTGTCAGCGACAGAGTACCGCCGGCCAGGTTCGAAAGCGTATTGACCGAGCCAGCACCGGACTCAATCAGGTTCACACCATTGAAGGATGCGTTGGCGATAAAGTTACCGGCCTGCGAGAGCAACGCGTTAAAATCTTCAGTCAAGATCGTACGCTGTGCCGTCGTAATGCCTTCGTTAGCCAGTTCCGTCAGCTTTCCACGGACATCGGTCAGGAGATTGGAAATACCGGTCACGCCGGCAATTGCAACACTACCGATACCTTTGGCGGTATTCAGCCCCTGTGAAACCGCGTCAATACCGCTCAACTCCGCCCGGATACCCTGCGCGATGGCAAAGGTTGAAGCATTGTCGAGAGCACCACCAACCTTCAGGCCCGTGGAAACACGGTTCTGGGTGGTATCAAGATTACGGTTGATGGAGTTCAGGGTACGAAGCGCGGTGAATGCAGACGGATTCGTATTGATCGAGTTTTGAATAGCCATTTTGGCCTCCTCTTTCTAAGGACGGCGGAATTTTTTCCGCAGTATTTAGGGGCAAGCCCCCAGAGCAAAACCCGCTTCTTTGAGCGGATAACCGATATTAACACACAAAACAGTTGCTAAAAGATTAATCTCAGTGAGGGATTGCACGCGCACAGGGCTAACCTCTGGTTGCGCCACTTTAGAATATTGAAATATTTAGAAATTCCCGCCGATTCCGGATCGGTTCAGCTTGTGAGATTTCTCGAAGTACGCCGTTACGGAAATATGCGAATTTGCGATTTTAACCGCAAACGCAAAAAGGGCGGCCGAAGCCGCCCTTTCGCCGAAAAATGTTTGAGCCGGTTTTAACCAAACAGGCCAAGAAGAGTCTGCGGACGCTGGTTTGCAATGCCCAGGGTCTGCGTGGACAGCTGCTGCTGAACCTGCAAAGACGTGAGCCTTGCGGATTCACGAGCCAGATCGGCATCCACGATATTGCCCAGACCTTCGTCAGTTGCATCCCGGATTTCCTCAAGGAAAGTGGTTTGCAAGTTGAGAGCGCGGACCTCCGCCCCCAGAGAACCAAGTGCGGTATTCACAACCGATTCCAGGTTGGAATACTGGTTCGCAATCACACTCTGAGCAGCGGTAGCAGAAGTCACATCACCACCGGCCAGGCTGCCGACCTGGGTATTGACCGCGCTTTGTGCAGTCAACGTGAGCAAACCGCCAGCCAGGTTAGAGAGTGTATTAACTGAACCCGCACCAGACTGGATCAGGTTCACGCCGTTAAAGTTTGCGTTTGCAATGAAGTTAGCTGCCTGAGAAAGCAACTCGTCGAAGTCATTGCTCAGGATCTGCCGCTGTGTGGTTGTGATACCTTCGTTGGCAAGCTCGGTCAGTTTACCGCGGACGTCAGCAAGCAGATTGGAGATACCGGTCACACCGGCAATCGCAACGTTACCAATGCCTTTGGCGTTATTCAGACCCTGCGTAACAGCGTCGATAGCCTTAAGTTCAGCACGGATACCCTGCGAGATAGCAAAGTTGGACGCGTCATCCAGGGCGCCCGCAACCTTCAGGCCCGTGGAGACACGGTTCTGGGTGGTATCAAGCGAGCGGTTGATGCCATTCAGGGTACGAAGGGCAACAAAGGAAGACGGGTTGGTCAAAACAGAGTTTTGGATAGCCATTTTTTCAAGTCCTCTTTCTAAGGGCTCAGGTTAAATCAGCTTTTTGCTGACGGCGGGCATTACCCACGAACCTATAATCTACATTTTCATAAATGTTGTCAATAAAGAATTTAAAATTGTAATTAAATTATTTTTATCTTTATATCAACACCTTACAAGAAAACAACTCATATTCCCACCTTGCCCTCCTCACAGTAAGGCATCAAATTTCGTACGCCTCCCCTGCTGGCAGCATCTGGTTGCCCTTTACCAGGAACAATCTTCCCCCTTTATCACACACGCGCCCCTTCCAAACGAGCAAACCAAGCCATCACCCGGCAAATTCTGCCGAAATATCTGGCCCGCTCTTTGCTTCTCCCTTTGCAGAACAACACGCGAGGGCGAAACATGTCTCCCGTATCAACGACAAACGATCCGGCAATCGGTTACACCGGGAAGCACGCAGGCGGATTAGCCTTTGATCCGATCGCGGCGCGTAATCCTGACCGCCCGAAATTCAGGCTCGATGACTATAAAGAAGCGAACGAGCCACGAGAAACCGAGTCCTCGCGCACGGCAAGCTATCGATCCGACCGGGATCGCAAAACCGAAGTCAGCCGGAACGATCGGCAATCGGATAATGCCGCGCCCACACGGACCGCTTCATCGGATACGGCACAGCGCAAGCCCGAACCGCCTCAAACCAGCACAAAAGAGCAAGCCAGCGCTACTGGCACAAATGCGGGAAAAGCCACAAGCGGACAATCCGACACCGCATCAGCGGCCAATACCGAGTCTGTCAAAAAATCAGCCCCGGATCAGCCGGCAGATACATCCACGCCTGCTGATGAAGGCACCGAAAGTGCGGTTGATAAACCCGCTCCGGCAGAAGGTGTCGATACGGTATCATCCGCACAAGCCGACATTTCCACACCCGAAGTAATTGCGACACCTGTTGTTCCGGAGCAGAAAACCGCACAGGCATCTTCTGAGCAGGCAGCTGCAGCCGCAAACGCCGACAACAAAAAGGGGCAGCATGCAGAGGCTCCGGCACAGAAGGCAGCGGTGGCACCTGCAACCACGTCCAGAGACCCGAAGCTCGCCGCACTTGAAAAGCTGACCCAGACTGACCAGAACACAGCAGCCAAGACACAGAGCGCTGTATCTGGCGATGACACAACGACTTTCAAATTACCCGTTCCGTGGCCCCCACAGGCACAATCCGAGACCTCTCATCAAGGTAATAAGTCGGGCACCGCGGGTCAGCCGGCAACTGCTCCCCAGCCTCAGGTGGCAACTCCGGCTCAGACCAGTCAGGCCGTCCCCGCTAGCGCGCAGACGCCAGCCGTGCCCAATGGTGCTGGGAAAAACCAGCCCGTTGAAGGCAACGCACAGGCGACGACTGCAATCGCCGCGAAGACTGCGGCAGAGACAGCAGCAAAACCAAAGATAGAAATCGTCTCTCAAGAGCCGGCAAAACCTGCCATTTCAGCAGAGACCGCCCTTACGGCCAGCAATCGCGGCCTCCCGGCCGAAGGTTCCGCCAAACAGGCAACTCTTCCAACCTCCGAAGAAACAATTGCAGCCGCGACAGCGCTGAACAGCCGGGGAGTAAGGTCGAATGCGCTTGGCGGCTCCAACGTGAAGCGCAGCAATGCGGTGACGGCTTCAAATGAGAATGCTGGCGCCAAGGTCCCGGCCAACCCGGGCCAGCCTAATCCCGCGATAGCAGGTCCCCCCCCCCCAACAAACCCGGCGGCAACGGCATTCACGGCCGTGACGCAGCCTCAAAATAGCGTCACGACACCGGAACAGCTTGCATCTGTCCGTCAACAATCGTCACCCATGCAGCGTGGACAAGCCGATCCGGCCAATACAACGTCCAATGCATCACGGGCAGCCGACCTTCCGGCTCAAGGTACGAGCACTGGTTTTGCCGAAACACTGAAAAGTGCGTCTGTCGACCGTACAGCCGCCCCTCAGGATCGGCAGACTTTGCCCACTCCAGCGACCGAACAGGTCAAAGTTAAGCTGGTAAAAGCTGCCCATGGCGGTCTCGACAAGATCAAGATCCAGCTGAACCCTTCAGAGCTTGGCAAGGTAGAGGTTCGCCTCGAATTCGGCTCTGACGGCGGCGTTCGGGGAACTGTGATCGTTGACAAGCCGGAAACCATGGACCTTTTGCAGCGTGATGCAAAGCAATTGGAACGGGCCTTGCAAGACGCAGGATTCAAGACCGGTGGCGATAGCCTCGACTTTCAGATGAGAGGCGGCGGCACCAACGAGAGGCAACAACAGCATGCCGGCTCCGGAAACGGACCCCTCTCGCAAGAAGGCGGTGACCTTAATGGCAGCGACGAGTTGCCGGCAACGGCCACCACCGGTTCGGAACACGACGGTATCGGCGACGACGGGTCGCTGAACCTGGTAGCCTAGGAGGCTGATGACATGG
>NZ_CAXBDC010000121.1:0-12027 GCF_963974195.1 uncultured Nisaea sp. | reverse complement strand
TGAAGCCGGAAGAGGAATACATGCTCGCCAAAAGCTGGCGTGAGCATGACGATTCCGACGCCGCCCATAAACTCGTTACCAGCCATCTCCGGCTTGTCGCCAAGATCGCCATGGGCTATCGCGGCTACGGGTTGCCGATCGCGGAGCTGATCTCCGAAGGCAATGTCGGCATGATGCAGGCGGTGAAGCGCTTCGACCCCGAACGCGGCTTCCGCCTTGCCACCTATGCCATGTGGTGGATCCGGGCAGCCATTCAGGAATATATCCTGCACTCCTGGTCGCTGGTGAAAATCGGCACCACGGCGGCGCAGAAGAAGCTGTTCTTCAACCTGCGCAAGCTGAAAGGCCAGATGCAGGCCATCGAGGAAGGCGATCTCTCCCCGGAACGGGTGACGGCGATTGCCACCAAGCTGGAAGTTCCCGAGCAGGACGTCATCAACATGAACCGCCGGCTTGCGGCCCCGGATCATTCCCTGAATGCGCCGCTGCGCATTGACGGGGAAGGCGAATGGCAGGACTGGCTGGTCGATGAAGGCGAAAGCCAGGAAGAGCAGCTCGCGGAAAGCGAGGAGCTGGACCAGCGGCGTCAGCTTCTCTCCGTCGGCATGGAATCCCTGAACGAGCGGGAGCGTCACATTCTGACGCAGCGCCGCCTGCAGGAAAACCCGATGACGCTCGAAGATCTCAGCCAGGAATACAATATCAGCCGGGAACGCGTCCGGCAGATCGAGGTTCGTGCATTCGAAAAGCTTCAGAAAGCGATGCGCAACGCTGCCATGGAGCAGCGGCTCGAAACCGTCTGAGCAAGACAACTATCTGAAGAAGACAGGCAGCCGGGGCGATTTAACCGTCCCGGTTTTTCTTTTCCGGTCCGGCCTCTCGCGGCTCGTTATTATCGAGGGCGCCGGCAACGCCCGGTCCCCACTCCTCGACAAGTTCCCTCTGACGGCGTCGCAGCCGGCCGATACGCTGCTCAATGCGCATGGCGATCCCCATCGACACAACACCCGGCGCCAGCAAATAGATGCACCAGCCAAGCCCCGCAGCCCCCAGCATGGTCAGCCAGGCGAACGGATCGGCCATGATCTCGAACGCCTTCGCATAGGAATGGTCCTCCGACCAGAGCTGGGCGACGAAGGGCAGCACACCGACGAAATTCATGCAGCCGACACAGAGCGTGGTGTATTTCTCCCGCCTCTGGTCGATCATCATGGCGGCCAGCGTCGGCAGCATGCCCAGCCCCAGAACCAGAACGGTCGGCAGGGTGAACAGCATCAGGCCGCCACCGATCGTGAAGATGATCACCTTCAACGATGACGCGCTTGCCTGGTTTGATGCCATCTCAGTTTCCTATCGCCCGTATTGTCCAGAACGCGTCCCGGTCCGGGCGCGGCAGCTCCCAGTTTAGACCAAATAAAGGATCACGATAGCCGTCGTTCCCACACTGCCGACAACGCCGGAGATCACGGCGGCTGCCTGCTCCCCGAGTTCCGCCGCCAGACTATCCTTGTTTTGCAGATCCAGATTCATCTGGGCAACCTGCACGGCGCAATGCGCGAATTCCTGTTGTGCCCGCGCATATCCCTGCTGGTCCCGCTGCTGGGCCCGCTGATCGTCGAAGATTTTCAGAATTTCGCCAAGTTGTCCGCTTTCGGACGCTTTCATCACACTGGTTTCGACCGCCGCCCTGGCCTTCAGGTTATGAAAACCGTTCACAGCCGGTTTCATCAGCTGGACGAACCATTGGCAAAGCCCCGGCATGGGGCCATTCCGGGACAGGGTCTGGATCCGGGCAAGCAGCCGGATGACATTCAGCGCGTCGATCGCCGGCCGCTTGTCAGAGGAGTTACCGAGCGGGCGCAACAGCCGTTCCTCGATATCGGGAGAGCGGGCGCCGAGAAAGGCCGCGAGATGTCTGTCCATCGGGATCGGCGGCCGGTTACCGCCCTGGGCCACGGCCTCAAGCGCCGGGATCACTTCCTCCGGATCGGTAACATAGAGATGCTCGATCATCGAGCTCATGCAATGAATGTCTTCATTCAGCTCGTAAAGCACCCGCTCGATGCCGTATCCCGGCCCGGTACTGTTCAGAAAGGTCGGTAGCTTGTCGAACTTCGAGAAGAGTTCCAGCAGATCCTGCTTCGAGCGGGTCTGCACCGACATCCATGGACCAACCGAACGGCTGCTGATGAAGGCCGCCACCTTCTGCCGCGTCGCATCGTCGTTGAAGTTCAGGGCAAGCGTCGGCCCCACGCCGTCGATATGGCAGGAAAAGCCCTTGTGACGGATCGGCGCGGTCGGATCGAGACCGATGGCAACCCGGGTGACCAGACGGGCGTCCTCTTCCTTCGGCGCGCTCTGGATGCCGTTCGCGCCGCCGGTCACCTTGTTGACCGACTCGACCGCGGTCTCGTCACCGAGAGAGCGCCGCAGCCAGTTGTCGAAATCCTGCCCCCGGATCAGATCGGCCGCCGTGTTCCAGTTCCGCCCGATGGCGTGCGCGACGGCCCGGACATTCTCGTAACTGCCGCCGCCCACCGCCAATGGCCTTGCGGCCTTCGGCGGCAGCTTCACCTGCTTCGGGGTAAGACGGCGGCCACCGAGCCAGAGTTCAAGGTCCCGGATCGTCCAGCGTTCACGGGGCTCGTCCGTCAGCAGGCCGCGCAGCACTTCGACCATGTTCATCTGCAGCCGGGTGCTGCCGACCAGACAGGCATAGGAGCCGAAATTGATACGGTCGAAAATCATCCGCTGCGGATCGGTCGCCTCCGGCATCATCCGGCCGGTAAGCAGGGAAAGCAGCGTCACGCCAACCGAGAACAGGTCGTCCAGCACACCGCCCTCGCCCCGGGCGGTACGATCGGCCATGACGCATTCCAGGCTCTCGCAACTGTCTGGCTGATAAAGCCCCGGAGGGCTGCTGACACATTCCCCGACCATGACGGAGCGCCGCGTCGGGTCGGAATAGAAAAGATTATCGGGCCGGATATTCCTGTGCGTGACACCGCGCTGGGACATCTCCCGCATGGTGGCGACAAACGGCGTCAGAAACCCGCGCGCCAGCTGCTCGTCCGTAAAGGGCTCGATCACCTGCCCCGGATCGGAGAAAAGCCGCATGCCGCGGGGCCGGTCCAGGATGAGAACCGGCATGCGCCGTCCGGAAATGGTCCAGTTGACCACGCCATGGTCATGCACGCGCATCAGGTTGTGATTGGGGAACCCCTTGAGCCCGTTGATGGCCTCGACCCGCAACGGCACCTTCGGATCACAGACCAGCGCGAAAACATCCGTGCTGCCGCCATCCTTGCAGGCGTAGGCCTTCGCCGACGGTGAATCGAAGTCGGGCAAGGGTTGGGCGGGATCGATTTCGAACCGGTCGTTGAGTTTAACCAGATCGGCCATACGGGCAGGCCTCTTCTTCCTGATACCGTCTCTGGTGCGCTTTTCTGCCACACCAAAACCTGCATCGAGACGAATTAACGGAACCTGACCGGCCGCGCGGATCGACATGATCCCGACGGATCAGGTTCCAGACCTATCCGGTTTCCCAATCTTTCGATGCAAATGCAAGAAAAAGCATCTGCCGAAGCAGCGTTAGCTGTCTGATTTTACGGTATTCTGAAGCTATCAGCCGCGGAACGGGTCATGCACCAGAATGGTATCCTCACGTTCCGGGCTGGTTGACAGCAGTGCCACGGGCGTTTCGATCAACTCTTCCAGATAGCGGATATATTTCACCGCATTCGCCGGCAGATCAGCCCAGGAACGGGCACCGAACGTGCTTTCGGACCAGCCTTCCATGGTGGTGTAGACCGGCTTGACCCGGGCCTGCTTGCCGGCACCGGCCGGGAAATAGTCAAGCGTCTCGCCGTCCAGCTCGTAGCCGACACAGATTTTCAGCTCGTCGAAACCGTCCAGCACATCGACCTTGGTCAGCGCGATACCGTCAACGCCGGAGACCTTCAGGGCCTGCCGGACCATGACCGCGTCGAACCAGCCGCAGCGGCGCTTGCGCCCGGTTACGACACCGAATTCCTTGCCGCGCTCGCCCAGTTTCTGGCCAATCTCGTCTTCCAGTTCCGTCGGGAACGGGCCCGAGCCGACACGGGTGGTGTAGGCCTTCACCAGACCGAGCACATAGCCAACGTCGCGCGGGCCGAGCCCGGAGCCGGCAGACGCCTGCCCCGCCACCGTGTTGGAGGAGGTGACGAACGGATAGGTGCCGTGATCGACATCGAGCATGACGCCCTGGGCGCCCTCGAACAGGATGCGCTTGTCGGCGGCGACCGCTGCTTCCAGCTCGCGCCAGACCGGTTTCACGAACGGCAGAACCGTGCCGGCGATCTCCGCCAGCTGGTCCAGGGTTTCCTGCGGGTCAATCAGTTCTTCTTCGGCGCCCTTCAGGAACACGTTGTGGTGCGCGATCAGCGCACGCACGCGCTTCTCCAGTGTTTCCGGATCGGCGAGATCGGAAACCTTCACCGCACGGCGGGCAACCTTGTCTTCATAGGCCGGGCCGATGCCGCGCCCGGTGGTGCCGATCTTGCCTTCCGCCAGAACCGCTTCGCGGGCCTGATCGATCCGGCGATGCACCGGCAGGATGAGGGAGGCATTGTCCGCGATCACCAGATTGTCCGTGGTGATCTTTACCCCGGCCTTGCCCAGCGTCTCGATTTCGCTGGCCAGTGCCCACGGATCGACGACCACGCCATTGCCGATGACCGACAGCTTGCCTTCGCGGACAACGCCGGACGGCAGCAGGCTCAGCTTGTAGGTCTGATTGCCGATAACGAGCGTATGGCCGGCATTATGACCGCCCTGGAAGCGCACGATCACGTCGGCGCGTTCCGAGAGCCAGTCGACGATCTTGCCTTTGCCTTCGTCGCCCCACTGGGCGCCGATCACCGTGACATTTTTCATGTGTCGTCTCGTCTTTCTTGAATTCCGGCCGCGCAATGCGGCACCGGCACAATCAGAGTGCCACCGGCACTCCGTGTTTCAGCAATCAAAGCGCCACCGGCGCTCCGTCTTTCAAAATGTGAGTACAGCCGAGGCGGGACGCTTCTAGCGCCGGATCGGGGTCCTTGTCCAATGCTGCGATGGTAATCCAGCCCTGCTCCCGGAGCGCACGTGCCCGATCCACGGTGGTCCCGGACGGCAGATAAAGCCGGTCCGGGCGCACGGGATCCGGCAGAGCCCGCAGTACTGTTTCCATGTATAGCGTGAAACCGGTCGAGCCGATGCCGTCCCCACCATCCACCTGATAACGTCCGCCACGCCCAAGCTCGCCGCGCACACCGCGCGCGAACAGGCTGAAGCCGAAGCCGGTGTAATATTCGAAACCGCGATTCTCCACCGGATCGATGGTCATGGCGAGATCGGGCTCAATCTCCGCGACGCTTCTCGCAATGGCCGCAACACGGTCGATGGCGGCGCGCGCCGCTTCCGGCAGTTCGATACCCGACAATTCGTCGAGCGCTTCCTGCCAGGAACCGGCAGCATCCATCAACTGGGTTACAACCGGCTCCAGATCGCCCGCCAGGCGACGGACTTCGGCCGTATGCTTGCGGTCGATGGCCGTGCGCAATGATCGCAGCGTATCCTTCGGCAGATCGGAGCCGGCCAAAAGGATCGGGATCACGCGCGGCGCCGTCAGATCGACGGAAAGCCTGGTCACGCCAATGGCGCGCAGGGCTTCCACCGCCAGCAGCACCGGCTCCGCATCGGCCGCCACGCTGTCACCGCCAAGCAGCTCCGCGCCGACCTGCACCAGCTGGCGTTCCGGGTTAAGCTGATTGGCCGAGACACGCAGCACCTCGCCCGCATAGCACAGCCGCAAGGGACGCGGTTCCTGCTTCAGGCGGGTTGTCGCGATCCGGGCGATCTGCACGGTCATGTCCGCGCGCACGCCCATCATCTTTTGCGAGACCGGGTCCATCAGCCGGAAGGTGCTGTCGCTCATGGCGGCACCCGGCCCGGCGAAGAGCGAGGTCTCGAACTCCACCAGCGGCGGCTTCACCCGGTCGTAGCCATGCGAGGCACAGCGGGCCAGCAGGGCTTCGATGATGGCCGCCTCATGCGCCGCATCAAGCGGCAGCACATCGCGCAGCCCCGCGGGAAGCAGGGCACGCTTGGTCAATTCGCTCTCGCTGTCGGGATGCGACACGCGGTCTCTCCGGATAAGAAGGCTTGGAAATCGCCTTGTCCTAGCCGTTTTGCGCCTCTGCCGCAACCGGATGGTGCCTCCGGCCCTGCTCTGCGCGCAATTACCGCCGGACAATCCGGGGACTTTACAGAAGTGTATATGCACATTAAGCAGAGTACATGGACCCGAAAACCGCCGAGTACATGAAAACCTACTGCCTGATGGTGAAATCACGGCGGGCAGCCCGGTCGATCACCCGGCGTTACAACAAGCTCGCCCGCACATACGACCTTCAGGCCACCCAGATCGGCCTGCTGTTCGCCATCTCCGCCGGCGGTTTCGACTCCATCAGTGAGCTTGCCGAACGCACGGTCATCGAACGGAGCGCCATGACCCGGAACCTGCAGGCGTTACGTAAAAAAGGACTGATCAGCTCGGACAGCGAGGGTCGCGGCCGTTCCCAGCGCGTGGCTCTGACGGAGGAAGGCGAACGCCGGGTCGAGGAGTTCATCCCGGTCTGGTTCGAGGCACACGACAAAGTGCGCGCTGAACTCGGTGAGGAGAAATGGAACCAGGTGCAGGATGCCCTGAAGATCCTGGCCGAGCTTGAGTGACTATTTTTGAGCAAAGTTGTGCATATACATAACTGGAGAAGAAAATGTCTGACGATCCGATTGTGATAACCGGCATGGGTCTCGTGACGCCTCTTGGACGGGGTGTCGATGCGGTGTGGAACAGGCTCCTCGAAGGCCGTTCCGGCATTCGCACGATAGACCGGATTGACGTCTCCGATCTGCCAACACGCATTGCCGGACTGGTGCCCTCCATCGAGGAAGATCCGGAAGCAGGCCTGGATATCGACGCCGTGATATCGACGAAGGACCGCAAGAAGGTCGATCTCTTCACCATCTATGCGCTCGCCGCCGCCGAAGAGGCCCTGACCCAAGCCGGATGGAAGCCGCAAGATCAAGAAAGCCGCGACCGCACGGCAACCGCCGTCGCCACCGGCATTGGCGGCTTCCCGGTGATCACGGAAGCCAAGACCACCCTCGACCAGCGCGGCTACCGGCGCCTCTCCCCCTTCGTCATCCCCGCCTTTCTCGGCAATCTCGCCGCCGGGAATATTTCCATTCGCTACGGCTTCCGGGGACCGATCGATACGCCGGTCACCGCCTGCGCCGCCGGGCTTCAGGCCATCGGCGACGGCATGCGCCTTATCCGCGCGGGTGAGGCCGACGTGGTGCTGGCGGGCGGCACGGAGGCCTGTATCGACAGGCTGACCATCGGCGGCTTCTCGGCAGCACGCGCGCTCTCCACCCGGAACGAGGCGCCGGAGCAGGCCTCACGGCCCTATGACAGGGACCGGGACGGGTTCGTGCTGGGCGAAGGCGCCGGGCTGGTCGTGCTGGAACGGAAGAGCCATGCCGAGGCACGCGGCGCCACACCGCTGGTCGAGGTCGCGGGCTACGGTACCAGCGCGGATGCCTATCATCTGACGGCAGGGCCGGAAGACGGGTCCGGCGCGGCGCTGGCCATTGATGCCTGCCTGAAGCGGGCAGCGGTGAGCCCGGACGCTATCGGCTATATCAACGGCCACGCGACATCCACATCGGTCGGCGACCGGGGCGAGATCGTCGCGCTGCGCCGGGTGTTCGGCGCGGCCCTTGCCGGCATCCCGATTTCCTCGACGAAATCCTCCATCGGGCACCTGCTCGGTGCCGCAGGCGGCGTTGAAGCGGTCTTCTCCGCCCTCGCCGTGCTGCGCGGGATTCTGCCGCCGACGCTGAATTTCGGCAACCCCGACGATGGCGCGGAAGATCTGGATTTCATTCCGCTGAAAGCACGGGCGAAGACACTCCGCAGCGCGCTCTGCAACAGCTTTGGCTTCGGCGGAGTGAACGCGTCCCTCTGCCTGCGCGCGCTTACCTCCTAGAGGCGGCGCCTCTCCGGTGATCTGTCCGGCCGCGATCTCGATCGCGGTCGGCAGGCGCTGCCGAAGACGCCCGGGGAAGTCGAAGCATATCAGCGGGAAGTGGCGAAGCGTTCCAGTTTGCCAAGGGTTTGCAACCCCAGTTCCACGGCACCGAAGCCCTTTGCCTCCTGGAACTCGGCTGAGGTACTGAATACCATGCCCAGCGTCACCTTCGTTGCCCCGTCCAGATCCTCGAACGAAGCCCAAGCATCTGCATGTTTCGGCCCGTCTTCACCTGCATGCAACGCATAACCGATTCTCTCCTCGGGCAGGACATCGTTATAGAGATGGTGGTTCGGGAAGATCGTGCCGTCAGGCCCGATCATGTCGAATACCCATTCGCCGCCAGCGCGCAAGTCGATCCTCTTCGTTCGACAGGAGAAACCTTCCGGCCCCCACCATTGTGGCAACGTTTCTGGGTTCATCCACACACTCCACACAATAGACCGCGGCGCCTTAATCACCCGCTGCAGCACCATAGTCCGTTCAGCCGTACTCACCAGATTGTCCAGTGCCGCGCTGAAGCCTTCCCGATAACCTGCTTCCATGTCCTCCGCCAGCGAGGACAGCTGCACTGTCAGACCCAACCGGCTGCTCTCGTGCGTTCCCGAGATATCCGCCGTCACCAGCGCAACCGATTGCGTCACGCCTTCGGACGAGATCACCTCGTAATTCACACTGCACCGCGCTGGCTGCAACTCCAACCAACCACATTCGCATCGGATGTCCGGATGCCCCTCTCCCCTGCAGATGGAGATCTCGCGTCCGCCCACCCTGGTGTCGGCCTCCAGGAACTCAACGGTGACCGAGGGAGATGGCGCAGCCCAGACCGCGCGCGCTGCCGGGGCCGTCCATACATTCCACAGTACGGCTAACGGCACGGCCACGTCCCGTTCGAAGGTGAGTGTCACAAAGCGGCCCGTCCAATCATCAGGCACCGCACCGGTCGCACTGTCTGTAACGAGATTCTGTGTCATTCTTTGCTTTCCTTCATCACCTGCATCACAGCGGCATCGAACCGGTCAAGCCGAGCCTCCCAGATGCCCCGCTGTTCATCGAGCCATGTCCGCAGCGGATCCAGTGCCTCCGGTACGAGAGTGCAGGTGCGTATCCGCCCGTCCTTGGACGTGGTCATCAACCCTGCTTCCTCCAGCACGGAAAGGTGCCGCATCACTGTGGGCAGCCGTAATCCCGTGGGCTCAGCCAGATCCGTTACCCGCGCAGGTGTTTCAGCGAGCCGGGTCAGGATCGACCGGCGGGTCGGATCAGAGAGGGCGTGGAAGAGGAGCGAGAGATTTGGATCATGCTTAGTCATATTGCTAAGTATTAGCTGATTTTCCGGTAACGCAAGAAAAACTTAGTCAAGTCACTAAGTTTTTTTCCGGCAACGCACCAAGGCTCTGGAGCAACGGCTTCTCCGCGCGTCTCAGCTCCGCCGCAGTGACGCGACCCCGACCACCATGGTGACGACAAGCATCAGCGCCGCGACAACACCCAGCGCCGCCGAGATGGAGAAAGCGGTCAGCACCCCGCTCGCGAAGATCACCCCGACCGCGTTCGATGTACGCAACAGGGCGAACACTTCCGGGCGTTTATCCGGCGTAACAAGCGTATCGAGGATAAGGGAGTAATACGTTCCCAGAGGCGCGAGAACGCAGCCGATCATGACCGCTCCGATAATGGTCGCCGTGAGAGACAGCTGAAACGCGGCAAGCGCGGCTCCGGCAGCCATCAGCGACAACAGAAGCACCACCGTCCGGCGGGCGAGGCTGCGATTGTAGATGCTGATCAGGATGCCGCCCGTAACCGAAGACAGACACAGCGGGACCGTGAACAGGATGGCGAGCGCGGGCTCGTATCCGAACTCCAGAGCGAGGGCGACAGCGCCGATCTCTATGGCCGCGACGGTGGCGCCGCCGGCCGCCCCGCACATAAGCCACAAGGCAATCGCCGGGGTGAGCACCGAGGTCTTGGCCGCCCGCACGTTCTCACCGTGAACCGACTGGATATGCGGAACGAGCAGGATGGGGACGGCACCAAGAAGTGCCAGCGCCAGAATGGCGAAGACCGGCGAGATCGTCCCGAGCCCTGAGGCCGCCACCGGCGCAAGGACGAACGTGACCTCGTTGAGGGTCGCCGAGATACCCAGTGCCCGGGGCAGACTTGTCGTCGATGTCAGGCTGTTGAGGATGGAGCGCAGATATCCGAAAGCCGCGCCATTCACCGACCCGGCGAGCGCCGCGAACACGAACAGCCAGACAAAGGGCACTCCATGCGCGGCCATAGCAGCCATCAGGATCAGGGCCAGCGTACGGACCACGATCAGGACTTGCAGGAACCTTGCCGCCGGGAAATTCCGGCCCAGGCGCGTGATCGGCACCGCACCCAGTACCTGGGCCAGCGTCATGGCGAGAATCAGCGCGGCGCCCCGGCTGGAGTCGCCGGTGAGGCTCAGGGTGAGCAATGAAAACGCAACCGGTGATGCCGCCTGCGGAACGTTCAGGGTCGCGGACGATATGAACCAGCGCAGCAATGCCCACCGACCGGGAGGCAGATCGGAGAGAGCGGTTTCAGAAAGCGGACGGCCGGAGCCGCCGGACTGGATATCGGTATGGTTTGTCATGACGGGAGCTAAGCGCTGGTCAGTTTCAGCCCGACAGGCCGACCAGTTTCAGAAATGCCTGCGGGAACAAGATCTAGCCAAGCCATGGACGGCCCCTTCTTTCAAATGGGCCGGGCCGTTCCCGGACGTTTATTCCCATGCTGGGGTGAGGACGTTACCTCACGGGCACGAACTTACCTCCCCTTTCCCGCATGTCAATGTCGGCTGTGGCGGAGAAAGCGCCCCGGCTTCCGCCCGCTTATCTTGCAGAAACCGCGGCCTCTCCGGCAATCCGGCCCAGCGCGACCGCAGTCAGCAGGCCATTGCCGGAGAGATAGCCGGAAATGTCCGGCCCGGAGACGCCGACGGCGGCACCGCCCGCCGCGAACAGGTTCGGGAAAGGACTGCCGTCATCCCGCAGCACCCGTGCCTCACCGTCGATGGCGAGACCGCCCTGGGTGTGGAACAGCGCCCCCGTGACACGAACGGCAAAGTACGGCGCCTGCAGCCCCGGCGTCTTGCCGAGATCGCGGCCGAACCGGTCAACCCCGTGCTCGTGGGTCTCCGAGATCGCCGCCATCAGGTTTTCCAGCGGCACGCCGGTAAACTCGGCCAGTGCCTCGACGCTGTTGCACTGGCGCACCGCGCTGGCATTCACCGCGTCCTTGTAATCGGGAAATTCCAGCCCGAGCGTATGCAGGCGCGCGTCGTAAATATCGAAGGCCACACCGTCCGGCTGCTGCAGCACGTCGACGGCCTGCTCGCTATAGCCCTGATGCTCGTTGGCGAACCGGTCGCCGTTCTTGTTGATCTGGATGCCGCCTTCCATCATCAGCGCCCAGGTGATCAGGATCCGGTGCGGCATGGCAAGCGAGCCGTGGCCCTGACAGGCGGTCAGATCGCGCACCTCGGCGCCCAGCGCTTCGCCCCACAGCACCGCATCGCCGGTATTGCCCGCATGGCCGTGATATTCCGCCTCTGCCATGGCCGGAATGTTCGCCGCCACCATCTCCGGATTTCCGCCATAGCCGTTGCAGGCCAGGATCAGGCTGTCGCAGCCGATCAATTCGGTTCCGCCATCGGGCCGGGTCACCTCCACGCCGGAGATCAGGCCGTCTTCATCGGCGAACAGCGTCGTCACACGCGCGTCGGTCATGACCGGAATACCGGCCGCCATCACCGCCTGCAAAAGCCGCGTCAGCAGGGCTTCGCCGGTACGTTCCGGCACGGCGTGCATGCGGTGCCGGCTGTGCCCGGGATAGAGGAAACCGTCCAGCACCTCGAACGGGATGCCGTGCTCGTCCTCCA
>NZ_CAXBDC010000120.1:0-12030 GCF_963974195.1 uncultured Nisaea sp. | reverse complement strand
GCAAGATCGGCCTGTTCGGCGGCGCCGGCGTGGGCAAGACGGTTCTGATCATGGAGCTCATCAACAACGTCGCGAAAGCGCACGGCGGTTACTCCGTGTTCGCGGGCGTCGGTGAGCGGACCCGTGAAGGTAACGACCTTTACCACGAGATGGTCGAATCCGGCGTTATCGTGCCGGACGGCGAAGGCTCCAAGGCAGCCCTGGTCTATGGCCAGATGAACGAGCCGCCAGGTGCCCGCTCGCGCGTCGCGCTGACCGGTCTGACCCAGGCCGAGTATTTCCGCGACGAAGAAGGCCAGGACGTGCTGTTCTTCGTGGATAACATCTTCCGTTTCACGCAGGCCGGTTCCGAAGTGTCCGCGCTTCTCGGTCGTATCCCGTCGGCGGTGGGCTATCAGCCGACCCTGGCGACCGACATGGGTATGCTGCAGGAACGTATCACCACCACCAAGAAGGGTTCGATCACCTCGGTGCAGGCCATTTACGTGCCGGCCGATGACTTGACCGACCCGGCACCTGCAACGTCCTTCTCGCATCTTGACGCGACCACGGTTCTCAGCCGTCAGATTGCCGAGCTCGGCATCTACCCGGCCGTTGACCCGCTCGACTCCACCTCCCGGATGCTCGATCCGCGGATCATCGGTGACGAGCATTACCAGACTGCCCGTGAAGTGCAGGAAGTGCTGCAGACCTACAAGTCCCTGCAGGACATCATCGCCATTCTCGGCATGGACGAGCTGTCGGAAGAAGATCGCCAGACCGTGGCCCGCGCCCGGAAAATCCAGCGTTTCCTCTCCCAGCCGTTCCACGTTGCCGAGGTCTTCACCGGCTCCCTGGGTAAGCTGGTTTCCCTCGAAGACACCATCAAGGGCTTCAAGGGCATCCTTGCCGGCGAGTATGACGATCTTCCGGAAGCCGCCTTCTACATGGTCGGCACCATCGAGGAAGCCGTCGAGAAGGCCAAGAAAATGGCGGCGGAAGCGGCTTAATTCAGGCTGCCTAACGGAGTGGAGCCATAGACATGGCCGAGACGACACAGTTCGAGCTGGTATCGCCGGAAAAGCTTCTCTACTCGGAAGCGGCCGAAATGGTCGTCGTGCCGGGGACGGAAGGGTATTTCGGTGTGCTGCCACGCCACGCCCCGATGATCTCGACCCTCGAGCCCGGGGTGATCGACATCTATCAGAACGGCTCCGTCGCAGAGCGGATCTTTGTTGCCGGCGGCTTCGCCGAAGTGACGGAAACCCGCTGCACGGTACTGGCTGAAGAAGCTCAGGTGCTGAAGGATGTGGACACGGCCAAGGTCGAGTCCGATCTGGCGGATCTGCGTGACGATCTGAAAGACGTGAAGACCGATCTCGAGCGTGAGCGGACGGAACAGCGGATCAAGACGCTGGAAGCATTGCGCGCCGCCGCGGCTAACTAACGGCTCGGATCAGCGACACTGAAATAACGAAACGGCCGGCGCTTGCGCCGGCCGTTTTGCGTTGTGCGGACCAGTTTGAAAACTACCAGTTTGTCTTTTCCTGGTTGGCTTTTTCCTTGCCCTTTTCGACCCGCTCTTTCAATTCGTGGTCCATCTCGTCGGTCTGCCAGGAATGCATCTGGCTGACGATCCTGACCCGGGCCCGCTCGACCGAGGACTGGGCGTCGAACGCATCGCCGTGCAACTCCTTGTAGGGAAGAACGGGCAGGTGCCACAGAATATGCATGATCGCGCGCTCCAGGCCCGCTTCGCCGCCGATCAGATGCCTGTTCTCGAACGCGTCCAGCCAGATGGACACAAGATCGTCCCAGCCATCCAGCCCGTAGGCGACTTCCCGCCGTAGTTTCTGCAGCTTGATGACTGAGTTATCGACCGTCTTGAACATGCCGGCGATGCTGGCCAGCAAAGTATCCAGAGTGACGATCCGCTCACTCACATAGCCGATCGTCTGATCCGTCACCTTGAGCACAAGATTGACCGAATCAGCGACTTCGGGACGGGATTCAGCCGCATAGATCTGCAGCGAGCCCCGGAGTTCCAGCAACCGGAGATGCTGCCGGAAAAGGAAGCCGTCGGTCTTCTTTTCCTTGTCGGAGGCAACCGATCCAAACGGTGCGATGAGACCGACCAACGGCTCAAGCCAGTCCCTGACCTCGTCAACGGTACAGCCGGCCCGCAAGGCCGTGTGGGACATAACTTTCGCGACCAGCTCATCCATGCGGAACTCGGCGACGGCACTTTTGCCGGTCATCAGGTTGAGCAGGGTCTGCGTGCTTGCCCGGGCCATGAAGGCGTCGCCCTGTGCCACGCCGCACTCGCGCGTCATCTGGGCGATGCAGGACATCCGGACGATCTCTTTTTCCTCAAGGTCTCGTTGGGCCTGTTCACGGGCGATACGGCGGCGCTCCTCGTCCGGGTTATAGGCCGCATCGGCTTGTTGCAGGATGGAGCGGATATTGACCGGGTCCAGATCCAGCGCATTGCGTGTGCCGAGAATTCTGCCATGAACTTCTTCGTCGCGTTCGGACAACACCCCCATGCCCGGGAGCTGCTTCCAGTCGACAACGGCAAATTCGCCACGGCGGGTGCCGGAGAAATTCGGGATCGTCGCTTCCAGCAAACGCCCGCGTCCACCGAGATATTCGCGCACACGTATATGATTGAAGGCCGGCACTGACATCAGCGGGACGCATGTTCCGCGACGTTCGAATGTTTGTGGAAGGTTACTGTAGGCCCCAGCCATCTTGTAATTGGCCTTATGTTTTGCCCGACCGGCGGTCGGCAGCCGTAAGGGAGATGTATGGTGCCGGCTGCCGGTCAGACTTAACCCTATCAGTCCCGTCGTCGAAGGCAAGAAGACTAGCGCGACAGGAATCCCGCGAACTGGTTGAGCACGGCCTGATAGACGGGCCGCTTGAAGTCCACGATCAGACGAAGAACCTCATCGCTGCCGGCCCAGCGCCAGGCGTCGAACTCGACATCATGACCGGAAAGATGGATATCGGTATCGGCGCCGGTAAAGCGGGCCAGGACCCATTTCTGTTTTTGCCCCCGGAAACGGGACTTGATGCCCTTGCGAACGGCTTCGGGCGGAAAATCGTAGGTCAGCCAGTCCGGGGTGACGTCAATGACCTCACAGGCAGTCACACCGGTTTCCTCGGCAAGTTCGCGCAGGCCCGCAACCAGAGGACCCTCACCACTGTCGATACCACCCTGCGGCATCTGCCAGGCTGCGGGTGCTGTGTCGGCGCGTCTGCCAATGAAGATTTCGCCCGACCCATTGATCAGGACAATCCCGACGCAAGGCCGATAGGGAAGGGCGGCTGGCTTGGCAGCCATGGCGGCATTCTCCATTTCATGCATGCCCGGCGGCGTTAGCGCAGGCTTTGCTTGTTCGCGATAGCCGTTGCCGGCACCAGCACGAACCCGCGTTCGGCAAGGGTCGCGGACCAGGCGACAAGAAGGTCTATTGTGAGCGGAAGAGGCGGGATGACACCGAGTGCATATCCTGTGCGCTGGGCCGTGCGCTCCAGGGCGGCGAACCGGCGCTGCATCTCGGCAACGGCCGGATTGTCGTCGATATTTGCGTTCGCAACGGCGCGGGGAAGCTGAATGGTGCCGGCGATCTCCAGCGCGATTGTCCGCGAGGTCGCGGCGCTGTCCACATACATCAGCCCGCGCTCCTTCAGGACAGAGAGCACCGGTGTGAGCGCTTCCTCGTCCGTGGTGAACTGGGAGCCTTTCACCCCGATCACGCCGGCATATCCGACGGTTCGGCCGAGCATGGATTCCAGGCGGTTGAGATTGTCGACGGCACTGAGCGAGGTCAGCAGCGTATAGGGACCCGGATCGTTTGCCGGATACCCGAACGGCTCCATCGGGATATCGAGGAAAATTTCGTGCCCCGCCCGCTGTGCCATCGCGACCTGGTCGTCGAGATTGCTCGCGGCGGGCGAGAAGGAGAACGAGATCTCGGGACTGAGTGCGAGGGCCGCCGCTTCCGTCAGGGAGCGGGAGATACCCATCCGGGTCATGATGATGGCGATCCGGGGGAGTTTTGTGTCTCCCTCGAAGGGCCGGGCATAGACCTCCCAGGCCTTGCGCCCGTCCGGCGCCACCATCGGGAGCATGCCCTTCTCGGTCTCCTCGACGAGTGCCTGCTCGAACCTGGGCCCCTCCTGCTGGGCCGGTGCGGGCGTTTGCGCCGCCGGGTCTGCCCCGCCATGCTCGCCTTGCCCGGAAGAGCCTGGATTTTCCCCATGCTCGCTGGTTGCACCGTCGGCGGATGCATGCGCGTCGTCATGGCTGCCGGGTTCTTTCGCGGGCATGTTGTCGAGACTGGTGTTCGGCTCCGGAACGGCGCCATCCTCAAGGACGGCCACCGTGAGTTCTGGTTGCCGGGCCTTGCGTTCGGCGACGGTTTCGGGGCCGTTCACCACCAGCCATCCAATGACGGCACCAAGCCCCCCGATCACGGAGACGCCAAGCAGTGCCATCCCGGCCATACGCAGGATTTTACCAATTCGGCTGGTTTTCCGCGGAGGATCGCCAGCATCCGCTTCATTGTCTTCAAAGCCGGCTGCCGGGTTCCGTTTACGAAACGGAAGTCCCGGCAGTTTCAGGCTGATCTTTGGTATGGGCAGCTTCAATTCACGATGCGCTGTTGGTAAAGGTCAATGCCCCGCAGCAGATCAATGGCCCGTGCGAGCTGGTAATCTTCCTGCTCGGGCTTTGTCTCCGCCGTATCGTCGCTGCTCTCAGGGTTGGTCACCGGTGTTGTGTCGTCACCGTTGCCCGCCGGGTTGTTCAGGGCGCCGCGCAGATCGGCTTCGCGTCGTCCGCGCCCGTTGCCGAGCTTTTCGATCCGGGCCAGCGGCACATCGATATCCGGCGCGATCCCGGTCTGCTGGATGGAGCGGCCGGAGGGGGTGTAATAGCGCGCCGTGGTCAGCCGCATGGCAACCTGGCCGGAGAGCGGAATGATGGTCTGGACCGATCCCTTGCCGAAGCTCTGGGTGCCGAGCAGGATGGCGCGGCGATGGTCCTGCAGCGCGCCTGCGACAATTTCGGAAGCCGAGGCCGAGCCGCCATTGATCAGCACGACGAGGGGTTTGCCGTCAGTCAGGTCGCCGGGCTTGGCGTGAACGCGGGAGGCGTTCTCCGGGTCGCGGCCACGGGTGGACACGATCTCTCCCTGCTCCAGGAAGGCATCGGAAACCGAGATCGCCTCGTCGAGCAATCCGCCCGGATTGTTGCGCAGATCGATCACGTAACCGGTGAGCTGATCGCCCTTCTCGGCCTTGATCTTCTCGATCGCGGCTTCCAGGCCGGTCGTGGTTTGCTCGTTGAAGGTGGTGATACGGATATAGCCGACATTGTCGATTACCCGGGAGCGCACGGAACGGATCTTGATGACCGCGCGGGTCAGGGTGACGTCGAACGGCTCCTCGGAACCGCGCCGGATGGAGATGGTCAGATCTGAATCGACCGGGCCACGCATCTTCTCGACCGCCTGGCCGAGCGTCAGGCCCATGACCTGCTCGCCATTGAGATGGGTGATCAGGTCACCCGGCTCCAGCCCGGCTTTGGCCGCCGGTGTATCGTCTATCGGAGAGACCACCTTGACCAGGCCGTTCTCCATGGAAACCTCGATCCCGAGGCCTCCGAACTCGCCCTTGGTCTGCACCCGCATGTCGCGGAAGCTCTTGGAGTTCAGGAAGCTCGAATGCGGGTCGAGCGAGGTCAGCATGCCGTTAATGGCTGCTTCCATCAGCTCCTGATCGGTGACTTCCTCGACATATTCGGAGCGAACCCGCTCGAACACGTCGGCAAACAGCTTGAGCTGGTCATAGGTGTCGTGGCTCGGCTGCAGCTGCGCCCTGGCATCTTCCGATGGCGGCACAAAAAACAGTGCTGTCGCGGCTACGGCACCAACCAGAGCGGTTCTGGTCCAGAATTTCGTCTGACGGATCGATTTCATCATCGCCTTACCTTGTTCGTGCGCGCGGACCACCATGGTAGCGGATCGATCGGGGCGCCATTGTGGCGAAACTCCACATAGAGCCCCTCGGTTCCATCCGCACCAGTCCCAGCATCTCCCATACGGGCTACAGGCTCGCCTGCAAGCACGCCCTGCCCGACCTGAACATCGATCATAGACATACCTGCCATCAAGGTAAGGTAGTCTTGACCATGTTCAATCATCACAATCTGACCATATCCGCGAAACGGTCCGGCATAAATGACTTTTCCGTCAAAAGGGGCAACGACTTGAGCGTTTTCGCGTGTCGCGATCACGACTCCTTGTTCGGTCAGGCCCAACCGGTTCGCGACGCCGTATCGCTGGCTGATTTCTCCTGCTGCCGGATAGGTCAACCCGCCCTTGCTCGCATCTATCTCCGGGCCGGCCGGCAGGTTCGCCACGAAATCCGGAGAGATCGTGTTCGATCCCGGGGCCGTGCCCGCAGTATCCGCCGGTGTGGCGCCCGGAGTGACGGCGCTTTCACCGGACGGCACAGCGCCTTTCTGGACCATGGAATTCAGGCGGGACCGTGCCTTGTCTTCCGCCGCCTGATGGCGTTCGATTTTCTGCATCAGGTCGCGCAGGTCCCGCGCCGAGGCGGCGAGCGCGTTCAGCTTGTCGACCACGGCTGAACGCTCTTTTACCATCGATTGTCTGGCTTCCTGCTTTTCCGCGAGAAGAACGGCGACGGTTTGCCGCTCACGCTTCAGCGCGCTGGTTGCAGAAGCCAGCCGCCGCCGTTCGTCCATGATCCCGCGCTCGACGGTTTCATGCTGTGCGATTTCGGCGGCGAGTCTGACAGCTTCCTGGCGCAGGTTGGGGGCAATGGAGCTGAGCAGCATTGCCGTGTGCACGGTGTCGAGCGGATTGGCGGGGGAGGCGATCATGGCGACGGGGGGACGTGCCGCCAGGCGGCGGAGGGCTCCGGAGACCCGTGCAAGCTGCCGTTTCTTCACCGCGAATGATTCCGCGCTCAGGGTCCGCCTTGCCTTGAGGTCCGCGAGCTTGTCTTCAACGGCGGTCAGTTCGGCTTCCCGTTCCTGTGTCGCCTCGGCGGCCTGAACCAGGGTCTGGCGCAGGCGCTGCAGTTCCTGCTCGACACTGTTGGCGAGCGCGTCCAGATCGCGTTTGCGTGTGGCGCCATTGCGCAGCGCCTTTTCCACCTGATCGAGATTGTGATCCAGGGTTTCCGCGTCAGGGAGGGATTCAGCGCCATGCGCGGCTAGTGTGCCGGTGAGCAAGACGGCCGCCAGTGCGAGCACCGCGACGGGCATCGGCATCCGGCCGGCCATGTCGCGTTTGCTCGCCATGGCGTGCCGCCGCTACTCTGCCGCGCTGGCGGCGCTGGTGCGCAACATCGAGGTGCCGGTCATATCTGCGGGCTGTGCCACGCCGAGCAGGTCCAGCAGGGTCGGGGCGACATCGGCGAGGCGGCCTGTCGCCAGGCTTTCGATCCCGGCCGGCGCATTGACCAGGATCGTCGGCACCAGATTGGTGGTGTGCGCCGTATGCGGCCCGCCGGTCTCCGGGTCCTGCATCATCTCGCAATTGCCGTGATCGGCTGTCAGGAACATGCAGCCGCCTGTCTTGCGCAGGGCCGCCTCGACCTTGCCGACAGCGCCATCGACCGTTTCCACGGCTTTGATTGCCGCTTCCAGGCTGCCGGTATGGCCGACCATATCGGGGTTGGCGAAATTGCAGACGATCAGATCGTATTTGCCGCTCTCGATGGCGCCGACCAGCTTTTCGGTCAGCTCCGGCGCGGACATTTCCGGCTGCAGGTCATAGGTCCGGACTTTCGGTGACGGCACCATGATCCGGTCCTCGCCCTCGAACACGTCCTCGTGGCCGCCATTCAGGAAGAAGGTGACGTGCGGATATTTTTCGGTCTCGGCCATGCGCAGCTGGGACAGGCCCGCTTTCGCAACGGTCTCGCCGAGCGTGTTCGTCAGGTCCAGAGCCGGGAACAGCACGGACAGGAAGGGATCAAGCGCACTGGAATAGCTCACCATCCCGGCTGCGGCGGCGAAATTCAGCGGGCGCGGCCGGACAAAACCGTCGAATGCGGGATCGAGCAGGCAGGCCAGGATTTCCCGCATCCGGTCGGCCCGGAAATTGGCGGAAAGCAGGACATCGCCGTCCTTCACGCCGTCATAGCCCGGCATTGCGGCCGGGGTGACGAACTCGTCGGTCTCACCGGCGGCATAGGCCCGATCAATCTCGGCCAGAGGATCGGTGGCGGCATTTCCTTCCGCTTCCGCAATGACCTTGTAGGCCTGCTCCACCCGTTCCCAGCGATTGTCCCGGTCCATGGCGTAGAAGCGGCCAGAAATGGTGGCGATTTTCGCGCCGTCCGGAAGATCCGCCAGCAGGCGTTCGATATCGCCGCGTGCGCTCTTTGGCGGCGTGTCCCGGCCATCGAGAAAGGCATGGATCAGGACCTCGACGCCGGCATCGGTCAGCACCCGTGCGAGGGCGGCGATATGGGACTGGTGTGCGTGCACGCCACCGGGGGAGGTGAGGCCGAGCAGATGGCAGCGGCCGCTTCCGGCTTTGGCTTTTTCGATCAGCTCCTTCAGCGCGGGAATGCCGGCGAGGCTGCCATCGGCAACGGCCGTGCTGATGCGGGGCAGGTCCTGCATGACCACGCGCCCGGCACCGAGATTCATGTGCCCGACTTCGGAATTGCCCATCTGCCCGTCCGGCAGGCCGACATCGGCGCCACTGGCGCGCATGAAGCCGCTCGGCTCGGAAGCTGTCAGGCGATCGACATTCGGGGTGTTGGCGAGGGCGACGGCGTTGTGGTCACGCTCGCTGCGCTGTCCCCAGCCGTCCATGATGCACAGGACGACGGGACGCGGTTTGTTCAGCTGCTCGGTCATGGTCCCGGTTTATACAGAGTTCCGTCAGTTCGGTCATGCATGTTCATGGGGCGGTCATTCCCGGTGATAGGGGTGTCCGGCCAGGATTTGCTGTGCCCGGTAGAGCTGTTCGGCGATCATCCCGCGCACCAGCATGTGCGGCCAGGTTGCCCGGCCGAGGGAGAACAGCAGATCCGCCCGGTTGCGGACGCGCTCGTGGTGCCCGTCGGCACCGCCGATCATGAAGATGATGTCGCGGATGCCGTCATCGCGCCAGGTGCCGATCCTGTTCGCGAAATCGGCACTCGAAAGTGCCTTGCCGCGCTCGTCCAGCACCACGGCGATGGCGCCATCGGGCACAAGGGCGAGGAGCTGGCTGGCCTCTTCCTCCTGCATCTGCTCGGGCGGAAGCTTGCGGCGGATATCGACTTCGCGCAGCTCCAGAGGCCAGGAAAGGCGCCCGCTGTAATGCGCGAACAGGTCCGAATGGACGTCACGACGGGCCTTGCCGACCGCAGCCAGGGTCAGTTTCATGCATGCATTCCAGGATCGGGCGATATCAGGGCGGGCGCCGGTTCGTCTTGTCGGCGCCGCGCCACCATCCGATCAGTTACTCAGGCGTGGGCAAGTTCCCGGGCATCGTCCATGCCGCCGACCTGAACGGTCCTGCCGCTGTCGGAGAGCTCGCTGCCCCACATTTTCTCGAGCCCGTAGAATTCACGGACTTCCGGGCGGAACAGGTGGACGATGATGTCACCGGCATCGACCAGAACCCAATCGCCTTGCGAGAGACCCTCTACCGAGATTCCCTTCACGCCGGCGGATTTCAGTTCTTCGATGAGATGTTGTGCCATGGCGGCAACCTGACGGGTGGATCGCCCGCTTGCGATGACCATGTGATCGCAGATCGAGGTTTTGCCTTCGAGGTCGATAACGACCAGATCCTCAGCCTTAATATCGTCGAGCGAGCGAGAGGCCAGATCGACGAGGCTTTCCCTTGAAGGGAGAGCGGTTTTTTTCGGTATGACAGTCTCCTTTCGCGCCAATGGCGCTGAGCCGATCAAATATTCAGGCACCGTCAATCCGAACGGCGCCAATGCGTGCCATATATCAGGAATAGCGTCCGTCTGTCCTGTACCGGATTCGGGTAGCAGACAACGGATTAAGCGGGGTGTGAAAGAACACCCACGCCGGTGCCCGTCGATTGCGCAGCAGCGATCCCGAACGTTCCCGGATACGCGTCCTGGCAAAACGGCGGGCCGCCGGGCCCGACAAGGCCCTTAGAGAATAGGATGGACGGTCGAAAACTGCAACGGCGACACTGTTGAAGATTTGTTTCCATTCCGCCCAGCGGTGAAAGCCGACCAGATTATCCGCCCCCATGACCCAAATGAACCGGGCGCCCCGGACAGTGCCAACAAGGCTGGAGAGCGTGTCGGCGGTGAACCGCGTGCCGAGCAGGACCTCGATATCCGTCACCCGGATTCTGGAATGATGCCGGGCGAGTTGCTCGGCCGAGGCCATGCGTTCGGCGAACGGCGCCATCCCGTCCGCGGTCTTCAGCGGGTTTTGCGGCGAGACCATCCACCAAACCTCGTCCGCCCGCAGCTTCCGCAAGGCGTAGAGCGCGACGTCCAGATGGCCCTTATGCGCCGGATTGAAGGACCCGCCCATGACGGCAATGGTCTTGCCGCGCGCGGCGGCCAGGAAACGACGGGCCTTCGGGTTCCTGATCATGACGCTTCAGCGGCGTGAGGCGCAGCTCTGGTCACGGGCGCGTCTGGCCAGTCCCGGTCACGACATATTTGAAGCTGGTCAGCTGTTCCGCACCGACCGGCCCCCGCGCATGCATCTTGCCGGTGGAAATACCGATCTCCGCGCCCATGCCGAACTCGCCGCCATCGGCGAACTGGGTCGAGGCATTGTGCAGCACGATGGCGCTGTCCACCCGGGAGGCGAAACGGGCGGCGGCGGCGGCATCCCTGGTCACGATACTGTCCGTGTGGTGCGAGCCGTAGCGGTTGATATGGTCGATTGCCGCATCCACGCCATCGACCACCCGGATCGAGAGAATGGCGTCCAGATATTCCGTGGACCAGTCGGCTTCCGTCGCTTCTTGCATATCCGGAACGATTTTCCGCGCGGCGTCATCGCCTTTCAGAGCGCAGCCCGCCTCTTTCAGCGCGGCTGCGATGGCGGGCAGCTGCGCGGCCGCGACTTTTCCATCGATCAGCAGAGTCTCGGCCGAGCCGCAGACGCTGGTGCGGCGCATTTTCGCGTTCACCGTGATATCGCGGGCCATGTCCGGGTCGGCCGCGCCATCGACATAGACATGGCAGACGCCGTCGAGATGGGCGATCACCGGAATGCGGCTTTCCTTCTGCACCCGCTCGATCAGGCTCTTGCCGCCGCGCGGCACGATGATATCCACGGTATCGCTCATGGTCAGCAGGGCGCCGACAGCCGCGCGGTCGCGGGTCGGGATCAGCTGCACGGCGGCTTCCGGCAAACCGGCCGCTTTCAGGCCCTGATGCAGGCACTCGACCAGCGCGTTCGAGGAATGGAAGCTTTCCGAGCCGCCCCGCAGGATCGCCGCATTGCCGGATTTGAGGCACAGGCTGCCTGCATCGGCGGTCACGTTCGGGCGGGCTTCATAGATGATGCCGATGACGCCGAGCGGCACGCGGATCCGGGCGATTTTCAGACCGTTCGGGCGATCCCACTCGGCCATGACACCGCCGATCGGGTCGGGCAGGGCGGCGACCTCTTCCATGCCCCGGGCGATCGCCTCAATCCGGTCCGCATCCAGCTTCAGGCGGTCCATCAGGGACTCGCGAACGCCTTTTTGTCTTGCGAATTCAAGGTCTTTCGCATTGGCGGCGAGGATTTTCGGCAGGCTGGCGCGGATCGCCCCGGCAGCGCCTTCCAGCGCCGCATTTTTTTGTTCCGTTGTCGCAATGGCCAGCGCTGTGGCGGCATCGCGTGCCGCCGCGCCAAGGCCGGACATCATCGCGGCGATATCGTCTGTATCCGCGCTCTCGATCTCAAGAATGGCCATGGGTCCGCTTGCTCCCGAATGTCTCCCGGTGCGCGCCGGTCAGCGCTCAAGCACCAGATCGTCCCTGTGTACCAGCTCGTCCCGGCCACGGTAGCCGAGGACC
>NZ_CAXBDC010000119.1:0-12122 GCF_963974195.1 uncultured Nisaea sp. | reverse complement strand
CCGCGATATGCACACCCGCGAGCAACTGGTTGATGGTCTTCACGGTCGAGCCCGGCCCGGCCTGATCGCCCAGCTGGTAAACCTTCGTCGCGATGGCCTTCAGCAGGAAGTCCGCTGCCTCGAATGCCTCTGGCGTGCCGGAGCCCATCACCGTCATCTCGCCGGTCGCCGCCTTGGCGGCACCGCCGCTGACCGGCCCATCGACCATCAGCAGGCCGTGCTCCGCCAGCCGTCCCTCAAGTTCCCGCGCATAGGCGGCGGGCACCGTACTGCTGGCGACGACGACGGCACCCTTTTTCATGTGTTTGACAGCGCCGGTCTCACCGAACAGCACGCTTTCGGTCTGGGCCGCATTGACCACCAGCACCAGCAACGCATCCACCTTCGATGCCAGCTCCGCCGGGTTTGCCGCGCCCTTGCCGCCATTCGCCACGAAATCCTCGACGGACTCGGCCCGCACATCCGTGCCCCAGGTCTCTATCCCGGCCGCGACCAGGGAGCGGGCCGCGCCCATTCCCATCGAGCCAAGGCCGATAACCCCGGCAATACGTCCCTCACTCATCATTTCCCCCTAGATCAAACCGCCATTCACATGGATGACTTGTCCGGTAACGTAGCTCGCTTCGAGCGAGGAGAGGAAGACGATCACGGCGGCAACTTCCGCCGGCGTCCCCCGCCGCGCCATCGGGATGCAGCCCGTCAGCTCCGCCGCCGCTTCCGCCGTCACCGCCGCATGGGTGCCCGCGTCCTTCTCGATGAAACCGGGGGCGACGACATTCGCCGTTGCACCGCACGGGCCGAGTTTCAGGGCAAGCGCCCTGACGGTTGCTTCCAGCGCGGCTTTCGCGGCAGCCGTCGCGGGAAAGCTCGGCAAATCCGTGCGCCAGACATGCGGGCCGAACGCGCCAACGGCAATGGCCCGTCCCCGTCGCGATGCCTCAAGCAACGGCAGGGCCGCCTCCGCCATCTCGAAAAAAGACCGGGCAATCGCACCGTGGGCCTGGTCGAACCGCTCCACCCCACCGGCTTCGCCGAGCGGCGCCTTGTCGGCATAACCGGCATTGGCAACAAGGATGTCCATGCCACCGAAATGATCCGCACAGGCCGTGATCAGGTCCCGGCCCGCGCCCGGCTCGCCAAGATCCCGCAGGATGCATTCGGCTTTGGCGTCCTTTGCCCGTATCGCGTCGGCGACCTGTTCGAGTTTTTCGGAATTCCGGCGCGTATGCAGCAACACCTTGTCGCCCGGCTGCACCAGCCTGAGCGCCGTCGCCGCGCCGATACCGCTTGCCGCACCCGTTATCAGAATTGTCCTGTTTTCCATACCCGGTCCCCACACATGAAGGCGCAGAGAGTGGCACGGGGACGGCGGCATGTGGAAGCACTACGGAGGGCGCTTCCGGGAATTTCAGCCTTCTAGATCCAGCGCCGGACCCGCGCCCTGTAGTCTGCATAGGTCGCCCCGAAGAGCCGTTCGAGATAGGCTTCCTCGCGCAGGATCACGCCGTAATGCATCACGCCGACAAAGCCAACGGTGGCTGTCAGGATCCAGAGCGTGTTACCGGCAAATGCCAGGCCGAACAACAGGACCACCATGGCGACATACATCGGATTCCGGCTGAAGGCGAACAGTCCGGTGGTGACGATGGCGGTGGTCGGCACCCAGGGCTTCACGCTGGTCCCGGCGCGCTTGAACTGGCGCTCGGCGATGATGGCAACAGCCACGGCGGCAACGACAAGGGCCGGGCCGAGATAGGTTTGCGCCCAGTCCGGCGCAAACGGGCGCGGCAGGAAAATCTCCAGCACGGCCCCGAAGAGGATGGCGATCAGCAGAATGACCGGCGGCGGCATCACCACGCCCGCCGTGTCCGGTGCACCGTCCTTATGCTCGTTCTGGTCCATCATCGCCCCCTCATCAATGGCGATGTGTTTATCACACTTTCCGGCTCAGGGAGCGGCGGCGCTTTCACCATCCCCGACAACGCTCAGCCACGGCCAGCGCTCCCGGTAGCTGCCGCATTTGAACTGGAACTGATGCGGCGTCGGGTTCATCACATTGTAGCGCAGGACACCCGCGAACATATCCTCGAAGCCATAAGGCGCATGCACCGCGCCGGTATGCGAAATCCCGCAGCAGGTGCCCGCGACAACAAACCGGTCGATGCCGGTGCGGGATTCGGTAATCGGCGGATAGGGCACCCCGAACCGTTCCTCGAACCAGAGCGGCACCCGCGCCTGATTGCGGATCTCGACCTCGACGCCGAGATCGGCGAACAGATCCGTACCACGGCGGATCACCGCATCCTCGGCCTCATAGCTGGTATCGGGGTCGTAGTAGAAAACATCATAGTCCCGGATATTCTCGTCGAGCGGGCGGTCCGACAATGCATTCCAGACCGTCCCGAACAGGCAACCGGCCACCAGCCAGGTATCCTCGACGCCGAGATCGGGCATCCGCTCCAGGATGATCCGGTTCGCCGGATTGTCTCGCGTCAGCGCCAGAAAACGATCCCGCAAGCTGTCATCCGTCATCGAACAAGCCCCTGTTTTTTGACCATATGGAATTTATCTGATGCACCGGCACCAAAGCACCGTCAACAGATTGACCGGAACGTCACTGCCTGCCTAAGTGCTGGCACCATTCCTTCACCTTTTCGCTCGATGGCCGTGCGACCGACTCCGGAAACCGGCCAAACCAGGCCCGCCCGCCATGACCATATCCGCGCCCGTCCGCCACATTGCCAGCGTTGCTTTCGCAGCGGCAGCCGGCTGGATATTCGCCCTGCTGCATGTGCCTCTGCCCTGGCTGCTCGGGCCGATGCTCTCGGTCGGAGCGCTCGGCATGGCCGGACTGACGCTCTCCCTGCCGAAAGGCGCCCGGCAGACTGGCCAGCTCCTGCTCGGCACCGGGATCGGCCTCAATTTCACACCCGCCGTCGCCGCCTTCGTGGTCGACCATATCGCCGTGATGGTGATCTGCGCGCTCGCCTCCATTCTGTTCGGGCTGCTCTCCGCGCTTTATCTGCGCAAGGTCGCGAAGGTGGACATGGCCACCGCCTATTTCGCCAGCGTGCCCGGCGGCGTGGTGGAAATGGCGATACAGGCGACGAAGTGGGGCGGCGAGATGGCGCCGGTATCCCTCGCCCAGTCCATGCGGATCCTCTGCGTCGTCACCACCATCCCGACCACGCTCACCCTTATCGGGGCTGTCGGGCATTCGCCGTTCCAGGTCGAAAAGCTCCCCTTCGACCTGCAGGGCTTTCCGGTCCTGATTGCTCTCTCCCTCTTGTTCGGCGGCCTGATGGCCTGGCGCCGGATCACCAATGGCTGGTTGCTCGGACCGCTCGCCGCCGGTGCCCTTGTGACGGTGCTGGACCTGCATCTTTCCGGCATGCCGCGCGAATTGCTCAACCTGTCCCAGGTCCTGATCGGAACGTTCATCGGCCTGCGCTACCGCCGTGAGCTGGTACTGCCGCTGCGGCGCTTTCTGCCGCACGCGCTGCTCAGCACGCTGGTTCTGGTCGGGCTGAATATCCTGTTCGGCATCGGCGTTGCGGAAGTGACGGGCCTGCCCGCCGCCAGCATGGTGCTGTCCGTTTCCCCCGGCGGCATGGCGGAGATGAGCATCACCGCTGCCGTGCTCGAGCTCGGCGTTCCGCTGATCGCCGCCTTCCATATTATCCGGATTTTTCTGGTTATTGCCCTCTCGGGGCTTATCTTCCGCTATATTCTAAGTTCAAAGGCCTAGGAAAACCGGTATTTTCGGTTGATCCAAAATACGATAAACGGCGTCCCCCAGCCTATCAAACTGGGCCGCCAGCACATCAAACCGGGGCTCCCGGGAGGAAAATTCCATGACCGCAGCCGTCGCCGCGAACCAGTCCGGCCTCACCCTTGAGGAGCGGGCCGAACAGGAGCGCATGATCCTGGACGCCGTCGAGCGCTTTCTTACCCGTGATGTCGCCCCTTATGCCCATGTGCTGGAAGCCCAGGATGCCTGGCCGGAGGATATCGTCGGCAAGATGGCGGAACTCGGCCTGTTCGGCGCCACCATCGGCGAGGAATGGGGCGGGCTCGGACTGACGGCCTCGACCTATACGAAAATCGTCGAGCGGGTCAGCCGGGTCTGGATGTCGATCTCCGGCATTTTCAATTCGCACCTGATCATGGCCGCCGCCGTCGAGCGTTCCGGCACGGAAGCACAAAAGGCCGCCTGGCTGCCGCGCTTCGCCAGTGGGGAGCTGCGCGGCGGCATCGCCCTGACCGAACCCGATGCCGGCACGGACCTGCAGGCCATCCGTCTGCGCGCCGACAAGGTCGAGGGCGGCTACCGGCTAAACGGCACCAAGATGTGGATCAGCAACGCCTATCACGGCCATATCCTCGCCGTGCTGGCCAAGACCGATCTCGACGCCAAACCCCGGCACAAGGGCATGAGCCTGTTCCTGGTGGAAAAGGGCGACGGTTTCAACGTCACCAAGAAGCTGGAAAAGCTGGGTTACAAGGGCATCGACTCCGCCGGCTTCACCCTCGACGATTATTTCGTGCCGGACGCGAACCTGGTCGGTAATGCCGAGGGACGCGGCATGCAGCAGATCCTCGGCGGGCTGGAGCTCGGCCGGATCAACGTGGCCGCGCGCGGCGTCGGTATCGCCCGGGCCTGCCTCGAGGAATCGGTCCAGTATTCACAGGTCCGCAAGACCTTCGGCAAACCGATCGCGGAGCATCAGGCGATCCAGCTGAAGCTGGCCGACATGGCGACCCAGGTCGAGGCTGCCCGGCTGCTGACCGAACAGGCCGCCGCCGCCTATGACCGGGGCGAGCGTTGCGACATGGAAGCGGGCATGGCGAAACTCTTCTCCACCGAAGCTGCCCTGCATAATAGCCTGGAAGCCATGCGCCTGCATGGCGCCTACGGTTACGCCAAGGAATACAATATCGAGCGCTATTACCGGGACGCCCCGCTGCTCGCCATCGCCGAGGGCACGAACGAGATGCAGCGTCTGATCATCGCCAAGCAGCTGATCCAGCGGAACCCCGCCTGAGCCTATCCGGGCCGGCCCACACACCCTGCGACGTTCCGTCGCACTGCAGCAAAGCGCCGGCTTGTCCGGCGCTTTGCACATTAGAATCAATCGAATCACCCGCTACCGCACTGCGGCATAATCGTGTACGATTTGATTCAACAGGGTTCCGGGAAGATTCCTTGCCCGGAGCGCAAACCCAGATAAAAACGAGGCAAGAATCCCGCACCGGCCCACCTCCGGCAGCTCTGCTGGGGCGGTGTGCTTCCACAACGTAAAACAGATCCGGATAGACACATGCTTGGCAAAAAAGTTCCCTTCGTCACCTTCCGCACCCGCGTTCGCGACGAGTCCATCGAAGGCCCGAACCCGTTCAAATGGGAAGACAAGACCACCGACGATTACTTCAAAGGCAAGAAGGTCGTCCTGTTCTCTCTCCCGGGCGCCTTCACCCCGACCTGCTCCACCTTCCAGCTTCCGGATTTCGAGAAGCTCTACAGCGAATTCCAGGAAAAGGGCATCGACGAGATCTATTGCATCTCCGTCAACGACGCTTTCGTCATGAATGCCTGGGGCAAGTCCCAGGGCGTCGAGAACGTGAAACTGATCCCGGACGGCTCCGGCGAGTTCACCCGCAAGATGGGCATGCTGGTCAACAAGGACAATCTCGGCTTCGGCATGCGCTCCTGGCGCTACGGCGCTGTCGTCGATGACGGCGCGGTCGTCGGCTGGTTCGAGGAAGACGGCTTCGAGGACAATTGCGGCACCGACCCGTACGGCGCCTCCTCCCCGCAGAACATTCTCGAGAACATCGAGACCGTCCTGAAGCGGAACGTCGCCGCCTGATCGGCTTTCGATTCGAAAACAGGAAAGCCCGGCTTAAGCCGGGCTTTTTTGTGTCCCGGCCCGGATTTTCAGACAGCCCCATAAGACACACGGCGGATCAACTCGAAAAAGATCGCATTCTATCTAAAATTTCAACTGGAGGATTGCAAAAACAGCCCGGATGTCGCATCACGATATGGCAACCTTACTGCCTGTTCCGGGCACATACATTCTGGAGATCACCGTGGGACTATATACCGGCATCACGCTGCAACCCTGGTCCACGGTCTATTACTCGACCGATCTCGATTATTCATTCAGCTCTTATGGCTTTTACGAACTTTCCTCATCGAAAAAATCAATCGCCCATTCCGTTTTCGATGAATGGGACAACGAGCTCTCGATAAACTTCGTCCACACTTCCAACGTAAATAGTGCGGACATTGTCGTCATGTCGAGCTACATCGACGGCTATGGCGGCGTCCTTGGTGTGAATATTCCCTATGACGGAAACGGCGACAACGTCATCTCGACGACCGGCGTCGACTATGACTTCATCGTGATGGATTATTACGATTCTTACGGCTACGCCTCGACCATGCGTCACGAGCTCGGGCACGCACTGGGCCTCGATCACGACGAGACCGCCGGAAGCCTGATGAATTCCACTCTCTACGGCACCGAAACCATCACCGCCTACGACATTGCCAAGGCAGCAGAGCTTTACGGGTACAGCAAGACCGGCACCATCGGGGCCGACGTTTTCAATGGCAGTCAGACCGCGGACCGCTACGTCGGCAACGCCGGCAACGACACTGTCCTGGCAGCAAATGGCAGCGATACGATTTCAGGCGGAGACGGCAGCGACATAATTTACGGCCAGACGGGTTCGGATCTGCTGGATGGCGGCACCGGCGCCGATATCATATACGGCAATCAAGAAGTCGATCTGATCATCGGAGGCGATGGAAACGACACCCTCTTCGGGGGCCAGAATGGCGGTGTCGCACGGCTCGACGCATACGGTCTGCTACGCCAGCAAGACGGCGTCGAATCTGTCCTCGGCGGAGCTGGGGATGATGTCATCTATGGCAATTACGGCGCCGATAGGCTCGAGGGTGAGAGTGGAAACGACATTCTGTTTGGCGGACAGAACGAGGACACCCTGATCGGCGGCGATGGTGATGATACACTTTTAGGAAACCGGGAGAATGATAGGCTCACTGGCGGATCCGGCGGCGATATATTTGTCTTCAGTGGCAGCGACCAGGGCGACGATGTGATTACCGATTTCAATGCGGCGGAAGGTGATCGGCTGTTCTTCTCAACAAATTATTCGGCGTCAAACGACGGAGTATCGCTTATCGTCACCCACGGTGGCGGGACGGTAAGGCTTGTTGGGGTTTCTGACACCAGCCTAGATGCGGGCTGGATTACCTGAGCTTCCCAATAATGCTGGCGAGAGGCCAGCACGAAACCCAGCCCTCGGACAACAGACGCAAAAGTTGCTCCACCCTCTTTAAGTTAATTTTTATTAACGCTAAGACCTATTCCGAATCAAAGGAATGGCTCTTGAGTGGAACTTTTAGGACGCGGCAGAAAGATAACCGCGTGAATTACCAATTTGGAGAACTCGGCTAAAAATGAGTGTTTATAACGGATATTACGTGGGCTCAGGCGGTGGCTACAACTGGAACTCCACGGCTGAGATGGCTGCGCAAGGCTATAACGATTCTTATTACAACCTGGACGACACGATCTCGGACGCATTCGAGGTTTGGGACAACGGCGTCGACTTCAATTTCTACGGAACCAGTACTTTCGACCAGTCATTTGTCTATGTCGGCATCAAACTAGTCGATAGCTCGAGCGAAACCAGTGCGAGAACGGTTTTCAATGACCCTGATGGCGACGGTCAGCTCGGCAGTCGCGGCGAGGGCACAGCTTCCATCTATCTGGATCTGAGTTACTCGGACCGGGCAGATCTGGACAAAATCTACGAGGTGCTGACACACGAGGTCGGTCACGTGGTCGGTCTCGCAGACAGCACTGATCCAAACAGCATCATGTATCCCGCCCAGGATGGCGACCCGTCTCTTTCGGAGAGTGACAAAGCTCTTGTGAGCGCACTCTACGGCAAAACCACGAATACTCTGGCCAGCGCCATACATGGATCAGAAGGCGCCGACGGGATCAATGGCACGGATGACCGGGACACGATTCAGGCCCACGCCGGAAATGATCTGATCTCCGGTTTCAGGGGCACCGATCTGCTGTTTGGACAAGATGGTGACGACATCATCTACGGCAACCACGACATCGATTTGATCGATGGCGGTAATGGAAATGACACGCTTTATGGCGGCCAGAATAGCGGGCCACCCAGGGCAGATGCTTACGGAAACATGCGTCAACAGAATGAAGTCGAAACTATAAACGGTGGCTCAGGAAACGACCTGATCTATGGCAATTACGGCGATGACCGCATTGGCGGAGATAGCGGAAACGACACGATCTTTGCCGGTCAGAACAATGACACTTTGAGCGGAGGCTGGGGAGACGACCTGCTGTTCGGCAACCGCGGCAATGATTACCATGTAGGCGGTGCAGGAGCCGATACGTTTGTCTTCAACGCAGGTGACCAGGCCGAAGACAGCATCAGCGATTTTAACGGTGCGGAGGGCGACCGCATTGTCCTCGCTGGATCCTATACACTTCATGACGGAGGCAACTCGATACTCATCAACCATGATGGTGGACAGATCCAGCTCAGCAACGTCACGATTGCGCAATTCGATACGGGCTGGATTATCTGATGAAGATTGTAACAGCCACCGCCGGAGCCGCATTGCTCACCATTATCGCAATTTTTTCGCCTGCCGATGCCGCAACCTGGAAGACAATCTCCTCAGAGGAGTCGCCGCTTTATTTCGCCGTCGATATCCCGCAGGTTATCGAGGATGGCGGATGGAATGCTCAATATTCACGACGCATCTACAGGATCGCCTCGATACCGAAGAGCGGGCAGGACGCCCGCGCCGTCCTGTATCTCTCCCGCCTGGCCCCGAATTACTTTTTTCAGACCGTACAAGACGCCCGCAGCGCCCTGGCGCTATTCAAATACTTCAAGAAAGACCATACGATCCTGCAGGATCAGCGCACGGCTGTAACCGGCGACTTCCGCACGAGCTATCTTATAGCTGAAGCTCAAGGACGCGCCTGCGTCGTGTTCAGCGGCAAGACCGGGCAGGGCGGCGGCGACGCTCAATATTCCGAAGGTACGTCAATCTTAACCGGGTATTACTGCCAGCCCGTTGGCGATGACCTCACGGACGAGGCGCTCACTGTAGTGCTTGACGCCATCGGTACGAAAACAGAGGGCACGGTCGCACAAGCATCGGCCCCGGCCCCATTCGAGGAATGATGTAGGCGGAGCGCGGAACCGCTAGCGACGGCTCCGCGCTCAGTCCCTATTTATTCATCCGGTTATCGACCAGATCGTCCACCACCGCCGGTTCGGCCAGCGTTGACGTATCGCCCAGCTGGTCCTGCTCGTTGGCGGCGATCTTGCGCAGGATACGGCGCATGATCTTGCCGGAGCGGGTTTTCGGCAGGCCTGGCGCCCACTGGATCAGGTCCGGCGAGGCGATCGGGCCGATTTCCTTGCGGACCCAGGTCACCAGCTCCTTGCGCAGCTCTTCCGACGGCTCCAGCCCGGCATTCAGGGTGACATAGGCATAGATGCCCTGGCCCTTGATATCGTGCGGATAGCCGACGACGGCCGCTTCGGCGACCTTGCTGTGCGCGACCAGCGCGCTTTCGACTTCGGCCGTGCCCATGCGGTGGCCGGAGACGTTGATCACGTCATCGACGCGGCCGGTAATCCAGTAATAGCCGTCTTCGTCCCTACGACAGCCGTCACCGGAGAAGTACCGGCCGGGGAAGGTGGTGAAGTAGGTCTGGATGAAGCGCTCATGGTCGCCATAGACCGTGCGCATCTGGCCCGGCCAGCTGTCCGCGATGCAGAGATTGCCCTCTGTCGCACCCTCCAGCACCTTGTTGTCCGCATCGACGATCACCGGCTCGACACCGAAAAATGGCCGTGTCGCCGAGCCCGGCTTCAGCTTTGTCGCGCCCGGCAGCGGCGTGATCAGGATGCCGCCGGTCTCCGTCTGCCACCAGGTATCGACAATCGGGCAGCGCTTGTCGCCGACAACATCGTGATACCACATCCAGGCTTCCGGATTGATCGGCTCGCCGACCGATCCGAGGATGCGCAGGCTCTTCCGGCTGGTCGCCTTGACCGGCCCGTCGCCTTCGCGCATCAGCGCCCGGATCGCCGTCGGCGCGGTGTAGAAGATCGACACATTATGTTTGTCGCAGACCTGCCAGAACCGGCTGAAGTCCGGATAGTTCGGTACGCCCTCGAACATCAGCGTCGTCGCGCCATTCGCCAGCGGCCCGTAGATGATGTAGCTGTGGCCCGTGACCCAGCCGACATCGGCCGTGCACCAATAGACCTCGCCTTCCTTGTAATCGAAGACGTATTCGTGGGTCATCGAGGCAAAGACCATGTAGCCGCCGGTGGTGTGCAGCACCCCCTTCGGCTTACCGGTCGAGCCCGACGTGTAGAGGATGAAGAGCGGATCTTCCGCATTCATCTCCGTCGGCGGGCAGTCCTCTGACGCGGCATCGCAGATCTCGTGATACCAGTGATCCCGCCCCTCGACCCAGTTGATCTTGCCACCGGTACGCTTGACCACGACGACGGTGCCGCAGTCCGGGCAATCCTCCAGCGCCTTGTCCGTATTGGCTTTCAGCGGGATCGGCCGGCCACCGCGCAGGCCCTCGTCCGAGGTGATGACAATGCCGGACTCGCAATCCTGGATGCGGCCCGCCAGCGCGTCCGGCGAGAAGCCGCCGAAAACGATGGAATGCACCGCACCGATCCGGGCGCAGGCCAGCATGGCGACCGCGGCCTCGGGGATCATCGGCAGATAGATCGTGACCCGGTCGCCCTTTTTGACGCCAAGGCCTTTCAGGGCGTTGGAGAACTTGCAGACGTCGCGATGCAGCTCGCGATAGGTGATTTTCCTGTCGTCCTTCGGGTCGTCCCCCTCCCAGATGATCGCCACCTGGTCGCCGCGCGTCGCCACATGCCGGTCAAGGCAGTTCGCCGCCGCGTTCAACGTGCCGTCATGGAACCATTTGATGTGCAGATCCTTGGCGTCGTAGGAGACGTCCTTGACCTTGCTGTAGGGCTTGATCCAGTCGATCCGCTTGCCGTGCTCGGCCCAGAACGTTTCCGGGTTGTCGATCGACTCCCGGTACATCTTCTCGTATTTGGCCGCATCCGCATGCGCCGTCTTCGCTGTCTCCGCCGGTACCGGAAACTCCTGAACGTCCGACATTCGTACCCCCCTTAGCTCTGACGCGGTATGACCACCGCATTCGTCTGATTAATTGGCCGTAACTATAACAACCGTTTCTCTGCGGTTAAGCGATTTTTGTGCACTGCGCCGCCGCATGCCCTAACGCTCTCCCGCGCCATCGATATCGTCTTCCAGCGCTTCCGGACTTTCCGCATCGACGACTTTCGCCGCAATGCCGAAACCGAAGCCTTGCCGGGCCAGCGCCGCCATGTCGCGGTCCCGGTTATCCTCCCGCTTCTCCGGCAACCGGTACGGACCGATCCGCCGCCGCCGGGCATAGCGCGCGGCGGATGTCAGCTCGCCATTCTCCTGATCGAGAACCTCGTCCAGCGCCGCGTCGATATCGTCCGATGAAACACCTTTTTCCATCAGCTTACGTCTGATCATTTTGGTCGAGGTGCCGCGCGATACAAGGGAGCGAACCCGGGTTTCCGCGAACAGCCGGTCGTTCAGAATGCCCGCCTCGGTATAACGCTGGACCACCGCCTCGACCATCCCGGCGCCTTCCGCCGGGTCGCTGCCATGATAGGCCGAAGACAGCCGGACCCGCCGCATCAGCACCGCTTTCAGGTTCGCGGAGGAGCTGGCATAGCGCTCCATGTACCAGAGCGCGACATTGCGCAGATAGCTTTCGGTGATCGGCTTCGGCGGCTTTTTCTCGCGACGTTTCTTCCCTACGCCACGACCATCGCCACCGCCCTCTGTGAAATCATTCATGCGGATTTCCGGGCTGTCGCGGTTGCTTCCCGCGCAACACACCCCATTTGGTTGCTGTCACATCACCTTGGCGCCTATTGTGCGCGCCCAACACAACCTAAGCCATCGGCCCGTACATGTCAGA
>NZ_CAXBDC010000118.1:0-12242 GCF_963974195.1 uncultured Nisaea sp. | reverse complement strand
GGGTGTTATCGCTGAAGCAGTCATGCTCTTCCTCGGGATCGTGCAGCATCAGGCCAAGCTTCATCCGCTCACCGGCGAGCTCGCCGTAGGAGAGGCTGCCCATGCCGGTCAGGATGGTGGCGATCCCGCGATCCGCGTCGCCCTCAACCAGACCGGTGCGCGCGGCACCGCCGTCAGCCCACTGGGCCGTCATCCATGCAAGCTCATCGACAAGCATGTCTGTCGTGGTGGAGAGATAGGCAGCGCGCCGGGCGCAGTTCCCGTGTGTGCAGTTTTCCGTGCTGAAATCCGTTGCCGGGCGGGCGCCGGCACCAGGGCCGGTACCGTTCAGATCCTGGCCCCAGAGCAGAAATTCGATGGCGTGATAGCCGGTCGCGACGTTGGATTCGATCTCGTCGATTTCGTGCAGGGACTGGACAAGGTCACGGTCGATGGTGCTCGCATCCAGTTCCTTGCCGGCGATAACCGGTTTCGGATTGGCGATCACATTGGCCGTGTAATAGGGATTTCCGTCCGATTCCGTGCCGTAGATGTCCGTCTGCACGTAGTCGATCAGGCCTTCGTCCAGCGGCCAGGCATTCACCTTGCCTTCCCAGTCGTCGACGATGGCATTGCCGAAGCGGTAGGCCTCTGTCTGCTGATAAGGCTCACGAGCCTCAATCCAGGCGCTGCGGGCCGCATCAAGTGTGGCGTCCGTCGGCTTGGTGACCAGTGCCGCGATCGCGCTCTGGAGTTTCTTGGCGCCTGCCAGGGAGTCCCCATAGGCGGCTGCCGCGATGTCCGAATAGGTTTTGATGATGTCTTTCTTCGCGCTCATGTCGTCTGCCTGAACAGGCGCGGCGGAAAGACCGCCTGCGATTGCAAAGGCCGCAATCGCCATTTTCGTCAGTGATTTCGTTCGCATATCTCGTTCTCCAAGGATCGTCCGCGAGATCTCCGTCTCGCTGGTTCCGACGTCGATGAAGGGACCTTATTGAAAGTCATTCTCAATTGCAACAGCAAATAAGTGACTAAATTGGTCTTCTTTAAAAATGATATAAATCAGTTATTTGGGGTGTTTTTGCTGGCCGTGTGCCGGAATTAGCGGGGAGGAAGGTCGTCTGAAATCGTTTCGAGAACCAGTGATGCATATACATCTGAATGTGCGACCAGTTCCGCCAGTTGCAGATCATTCAGATCCATCTTGATCCGGACACCGCCTTCACCCTGGGAAATGAAGTGTCCGTTGATGGTGATGCGAGTCCCCGCAAGGCGCACATAAACCGGGCCGTCAGCAATCGGCGGAAGCTCTCCGGTAAGGCGCATGCCGACCAATGAGATATCAGCGATTTTCGCCGGCCATGATTCGGAGAATTCCGGCGACAGCGACATTTCGGCCAGCAATGACGAATCCCTGCGTGAAAATTCACGCCGGTTGCCGGGCACGCTGGTCATGGGCTTGTTCGTGTTTGCTGCCATTTGCTCAGATCTAATCGAGAATGCCGGTGCAGTTCTCGACTTTCGCATGGTTCCAAATCGTTCCGAACTGTACCGAATCGGTAAAGTTCGCGCCACTGATCTTGGCCCGGGAGAAATCCGTGCCCTGCAATACCGCACCGTTGAAGAGCACGGGGATTGATTTGCCGGTGCGCTGTTGTTGTGCGTTGTAGATTTCAGCAACCTCAAGCCGGGCGCCGTGGAACTTTGCTTCAACCAGGCTGGCATTTGCGAAGATCGTCCCGCGCAATGTGGCGCCAACGAAGCTGGCCCGGCTCAGGTTGGCCCCGGAAAAATTCACCAGCATCAATTCGCACTGATTGAACTGCGTGCCCTCGAGCTGGGCATCGGCAAAAAGGGCGCCACGCAGATCGCAGCCGGTCAATACGAGGTCCTTCAGATCCATCCCGCCAAAATTGGCCCGCTCGCCTACTTCGCCGTCGGAGATAATCCACTGGCTGTGCTGCCGGATGATTTCCGCGATGTCGTCGGGCAGGTCGGCGCCGTTTTCCAGTGTGATGGCGCCGTCCAGGTTGGTGTTGTGGAGGGTCGCCTTGGACAGATCGACGTTGCGCAGATTTGCGCCGGAAAGATCACAATTGGTCAGGTTTGTTCCGGAGACGGACGCCCCGGCAAGCACGGCGCCGCGCAGTTTGGAGCCGGTAAGATCGGCGCCGTTCAGTATCGCTCCGGCCATATTTGTTGCATGCATGTTGTCATCGGCGAACATGGTGCCGATTGCCCGGGTGTTCTTCAGATTCGCATCCTGCAGATCCGCGCCTCTCAGATCGGCGTCATTCAGAGTGGCGCTGTCGAGGTTCGTGCTGACAGGACCGCCGCTGTTGTTGCGGGACCAGCGTACGATCTGACCGGGCCGGAGATCCGCATTCACCATTGAGGCGCCGGTCAGGTCCGCCATGACGAAATTGGCGCCGCGGACATCCGACTTGTTGAAGATCGTGCCTTGCAGGTTGGCCCAGGCAAAGTTCGATCCATACAGATCGGCCTCGCTGAAATCGCTGCGCACGCAGGAGCTTTCGGAGAATTCGGCGCAGGGCAGAACAGCTTGCGACAGGGAGATATAGTCGAAGCGGCAATGCGAAACGTCGAGATCGTCGTTTTTCAGACGCAACCCGCCAGGCCGCCCGGAGAGATAGGTATGGTGGGACTTGATCGCCGCCATAACCTCTTCAGGGACTGGTTTGAGTTCAGTGTTATCAAATGCCACGGTCATGACGCTTCAATACCCCGGTCGTTTCTGAGTTGTACCCAGAATGTCTTCTTATTTCGATGTTGGCCTTCACGTGATGAACCTCACGCGCGGGCTGTTTGAGCGCATGGGAGTTTCCGGCCGCCATGCGATATCCTAGTCTATGGGCAATTCCTTTACACAAGGTGAATCTCCATGCAGGACGGCATTCAAAGGCATCACGCTTCGGGGCGGCGCGACGATCTGCGCCTGTCACTGAACCGGTTGTTGTTCGAGCTGTCCCAGTTCGGCTCGAATGCCGTTGTTGGCTGGCGTCCGTCGGGTAAGGGGCTAGAACTCATTCTGTTGCCGAAAACCCGTTTGTTCGGGCTCAAGAACCCGATCAGCCAAGTATTTGAAGGTCCCCGTCATCTGAGTGATGGCGCATTCAAGCAGGTTGCGAAGTTCATCGGAGGCCAGCCGACCGAGATCAGGCTGGAATTTCCCATTGGCGGCGGGCCGAACGGGTTGTCCCACGAGGATGTCGAATCCGTGATGTCGAGATACTCGATCGGTTTCGCGCCATTTCGCACGGTTTTCCTGATCGACGTGGTCGGCTTCTCGAAGCACACCCCCGAAGAGCAGGCCAGCCATCTCTCCACGCTGAAATTCAGCCTGTCTCTGGCCGAGGCGACGCTCCAGCGTGCGGGATTGCCGATGGCGATGGGACGCTCGACCACCGGTGACGGGTATTACGTCTGGAATCTGGAGACCGGCCTGGACGAGGATGTCAGCCTGTTTGTCCTGATGGCGCTGTTCTCGCTTTACTACAAGAGCCTGCAGCGCGAGATGGCGGACAAGATGCCTTTGCCTGATCTCCGTATGGCCCTGAGTGGCGGCAGCCACTACGTGTTCTACGAGCCGAGCCCGAAATATGTTGCCCGGCATGAATATATCGTCGGGGACGTGACCATTAACGCGGCCCGCTTGATCGGCAAGGCGCGGGCGGACCAGATTTTGGTCGGGGATTGCTCAAACACCCTGGAAGGTCCGGAAGCCTGGACCGCGCAACGCTATGTCCTGGCGGCAAACAAGGTTCTCAGCGGCTTCAAGAAGCTGAAAGTTTTCGGCGATGAGGTCAAGGAGAGCCAGTTTTACTTAACCGGCCCGAAAGACGAAGAGCGGTTCCGTAATCAGAAGATCAAGATCATCGACAAGCATGGCTTCGAGCACATTTGCTACAATGCCAAGGTCAATACGCATATGAAGGATGGCAGCGCGGTCTTCTCGGGGCTGCAGCACAGCGAGCTTCGGGGGACGGCAAAGATCTGAGGCGCGGTGTCGGGTGCGCTACTTCACAATGCCATTCATATCGACGCCATCGAATTTCACCGCGTTCAGGTTCGCGGTGCTCATGTCCGTTTTCCGGATTTTCCCCGTCCGTTTCCCGTCTGCTCCAAAGATCGGCATGGCGCCGACATGGGCGTTCGACAGGTCGGCGCCGCTCATGAAGGCCCCTTTGAAGTTTGTGCCGAACATCAGTGCACCAGTCAGGCTGGCATTCATCAGGTTGCACTTTTCAAGATCCGCCAGCACCAGGTTGGCGAAGGACAGGTCCGCCTCGCTGAGGTCGCAGGAATAGAGTGAGACCCCGGTCAGGTTCTGCCGCCGCAATTTGAGCTTCCTGAGAGACATGGACTTGATGATCGCACGGCACCCGCGGGCACCGTTCGATTGCAGCCATTCGAAATGCTGCGCGAGAGCGGTGCGCAGTTCCGGGGGCAGGGACTTGAAGTCGCCGCTTGTGTCCAGATCGATGCTGAGCCTGACGTTGTTGATCTCGTCGAGCGCATCGGAATCGATTTCGGCTTTCGCCAGGGCCTCTTCGCTGACCATGCTGTTCGCGAAGCGGGCCCCTTTCAGGATCGTCCGCTCAAGTTTGGCATTGGTCAGCCGGGTGTCCGAAAGATCCGCATCTTCCAGATTGGCGCCCGTCAGGTCGACATTTGAGAGATCCGAGCCGAACAGCTCCGCCCCCTTCAGATTGGCTTCCCTGAGGCTGGCACCGCTGAGATCGACATTGGAGAATTTGGCGCGCTGTCCGCGGGCGAAATCCATCAGGCATTCGCTGAGGTCGCTCTGTTCCATGCCGAGGGATTCCTCGGGCGAGTCTCCCAGCACCAGTCCGCCGCGGAAGTCCGCGTCTTCCAGGTCCGCATGAGACAGATCGGCATTCTTCAGATTGACCCCGCGCAGGATCGTGCGCTTGAGTTTGGCCCGGCGCAGGTTCGCGCCCTGCAGCTTCGCGCCGAACATATCGGACTCACTGAAATCGGCGCCCTCGAGCTTGGCATTCTGCAGATGAGTGCCAACCAGGACGGCGCGGGCGAGTAAGGCATTCTGAAGGTTGATACCCTGCAAATTCAGGCGGGACAGGTCGCACTGTTTGCCCCCGGGCTTACGCTGGAGCCACTTCTTGTGTTCTGCCAGGAAGGTGCCCATGAATTTCTGGGCGTCCTCTTGCAGAAGATGCTGATCTAATGACCCTGAGGCCATAGAGTCCCCCTAAACCTGAATTATCCGATGCTGAGCAGACGCAAAGCAAACAGTATGGTTGCTTTGTAGAAGGTTTTATATACCAGATCGAGTTTCATATTGATCTAGCCTACCACGACTATTGGTGGGATTTTTCACTTGGCTGTCTTAAGTCGAGAAAAAACGGTGCGCATCGCTGCGCCAACCTCCGGTACTGTTTCCCGGAGTTTCAGTGAAAGCAGAAGGGCCGAACCCGATGGACTTTAAGAAGATCGACGAAAACTATGCCGCAAAAGGTCAGGTTTTCCCTCAGGAAATGAGTGAAATCGCGGATCTCGGGTTCAAGACGGTCATCAATAATCGCCCGGATGGCGAGGAGATGGGGCAACCGGTTGGTGACGACCTCAAGGCCGCCGCGGAAGCCGCAGGCCTCTCCTATGTCTCTATTCCGATAAGTTTGCCGACTTTGACCCCGGAACTGGTCGCGGAACACCATGCGGCGATGGAAGCAGCCGGCGGGCCGGTTTTTGCGTTTTGCCGCAGCGGAACCCGGTCGACCATCCTGTGGGCGCTTACCCAGGTGTGCTTTCACGGGAAATCCATTGCCGAGGTGACATCCGTGGCCGCGCGGGAAGGATATGATTTGTCCGGTGTGGAGCCGCTGCTGGAAGGATACAGGGACGTGCTTGGCAGATAAGCCGGGAGCATGGAGCCTGACGTATAAGGAATTCGTGCAAAGGTATGAATGAAGGCCATTATTTTATTCTGCCTTTGCAAGAATAAAGTTAAATTATACTTCTGCGCTCAATCCGATAAAAATTTTAGACAAAATAGAATTGAATGGTAAGTTGTTGCCTCGATCAACCTGTACTCTGGTGCAGGTTGATACGCTTCCTATTTGGGGTAAGAGGCGTTGCAATTAGAAACGGATGCGGTTCTGGGCAGTACGACGCTTAATGCGATGTATGCCTATTGGATCGGTATAAAAGGCGGGAATGAAATCCCGCTGCGGCGCGATCTTGATCCGACGGAAATTGGGCCGGTTTTGCTGCCGTACAGCCTTTTGGCCGACGTGGATACGCGTACGCAGTCGGTCCGGCACAGGGTCGTGGGCACAAATTTCACGGATTTTTTCGGGCGGGACATTACCGGGATGGAATTGTCCACCGTCCTCGAAGGCAATTATCTGGAATTCATTCGCGGTCTCTACATGCTTGCCTGCGAGCAGCGCGTTGCCGTGGTTTCGCACAGCAGGTTCCGGTGGGATCAGGGGCGCCTGGTGAAGGCCTCCCGGCTTATGATGCCGCTGTCCAAAGACGGATCGCGCTCCGACATGTGTTATACCTGTCAGGTCTTCGAAACGGGTGAAGGCCCGATGCCGCCGCAGGTTTTCATCGCTTCGGACGGCTCCCCCTCGCAGAGTGCCTGGGAAGATGTCTCCCAAAAATTTTCCCATTTAAGTGCCGACGTCATCTGAGGCCGCACTCGATTAGATAACTTCTTTGTCATACCGTTATGGTATCGGCAGGGGTGATCAATTCGGATGGATGATATGGGACATACCTTCGATCTTGCGATCGTCGGCGGGGGGATTTGCGGGCTGGCAAGTGCGCTCGCGGCCTCGAAGCGCGGCAAACGGGTCGTCGTCATCGACCGGGACGCGCAATCGAACGGGGCATCGATCCGTAATTTCGGCTTCGTGACCGTCACCGGGCAGAAACAGGGGGAGACCTGGGAGCGGGCGTACAAGTCAGCTTCCATCTGGCGCGATATTGCCCCCAAGGCCGGTATCCCGGTTCTGCATGATGGTTTGCTGGTGACGGCCCAGAGGCCGGAAGCGGTCGCCGTCCTCGAAGAATTCGCCGCCACCGACATGGGGCAGGGCTGCACGCTTCTGACCGCGGAAGAGACCAAAGAGAAGGCACCGATGCTGGGGCAGAAGACTGTGCTCGGCGGTTTGTGGAGTCCGCATGAAGCGCGGGTCGAGCCGCGTCAAGCTCTGCCGCGGCTGGCGCAGTATCTGGAAGCCAGTTGCGGTGTGGAATTCCGCTGGTCGACGGCCGTGACCGGCGTGTCACCGGAAATAGTCGAGACCACCTCCGGGACGATCCGGGCGGAGTCGGTCATTGTCTGCCCCGGCCCCGACATCGCGACGCTCTATCCGGAGCGCCTTGCATCCTACAATCTCCGGCTCTGCAAGCTGCAGATGCTGCGGGTTGCTCCGCAGCCGCCGGAATGGAAACTGCCGGGCGCGGTCATGTCGGATCTCAGTCTGGTGCGCTACGAAGGCTATACCGGCTGCGCGGCCTCCAAGGTGCTGCGCGCGCGGCTGGAGCGGGAGCAGCCGCAATGGCTGGCGCACGGCATCCACCTGATCGTGGTACAAGGTGCGGACGGCTCTCTCGTCGTCGGTGATTCCCACCATTATGCAGCAACCCCGGATCCTTTCGCGCCGGCGGTGGTGGAAGATCTGATCATGGAGGAAGCCGGCCGGATGCTGCAGCTCGAGAACCCCAGGGTGATCGAGCGCTGGACCGGTATCTACCCGTCCGCGCCGGACCGGACCGCTTTCATCGATACGCCGGAGGATGGGGTGCGGCTTCTGGTCGTCTCCAGCGGCACCGGCATGAGCACCGCCTTTGCCCTCGGTGAGGAGACCATTGCCTCGCTTTACGGGACTGCCGCCTAACCGAAAAGGAATTTCAGATGTCCACCGCCGAGAACCACGTCAAAGCCGTTATTTTCGACTGGGCCGGAACCATTGTCGATCACGGCAGCCGGGCGCCGATGGGCGTTTTCCAGCGAGCGTTCGCCGCGTTCGATGTCGAGATTTCCATCGATGAGGCAAGGGCTCCGATGGGCCTGCCGAAATGGGATCACATCAAGGCCGTCGGCACGCAGCCGCGCATTGCGGAGGCATGGCAACAGGCCCACGGGGCGGCGTTCTCCGACAGCGATGTTGACCGGATTTACGAGATTTTCGTGCCGATGAATGTCGATGTGGTTCCGGACTTCGCCGATATCATTCCGGGCGCGCTGGACACGATCGCGGCATTGCGCGGACGGGGCATGAAGATCGGCTCCACGACCGGGTATAACCGGGAGATCATGGAGCGGCTGGTGCCGATCGCGCGGGAGCGCGGCTATGCGCCGGACAACATGGTCTGCGCCGGCGATCTGTCGCACGGCCGTCCGTCGCCGCTGATGATGTATAAATGTTTCCTCGATCTCGATGTCTGGCCGGCCTCGGCCTGCATCAAGGTGGATGACACAGAGCCGGGCATCGCCGAAGGTAACGCGGCTGGCTGCTGGACCGTCGGGGTCACGGTTTCCGGCAATGCTTTCGGGTTGTCGCTGGAAGAAACCGAGGCGCTGGACGAAGAGGCCTTCGCGGAGAAGAAACGGCAGGCCGAAAAGACGTTGCGGAGCTGCAATCCGCATTATCTGATCGATAGCGTCGCGTCACTTCTCGACGTCGTGGACGATATCGAGACCCGTCTGGCGAAGGGCGAACGTCCCTAGAGAATCGGGTGCGGGGGCGTGTAATCGCGCTCCCGGTCACTAAATATAAAGAGATTCATGAAATCATCTCTCTGTGACGTGGCGGTGCCGCCTCTTGCTTGCTATGGCTGGTCCGTCACGCTGTTTGGCACCCTCATTCCGAATTGACCGACCAATGATCACTCCTCTCAACCGCCTTTTGCGTTACCGGCTCGTCATTCCGATCCTTCGCGGAACCGGATTGCCGGATTACACGGCGCGGGGAGTGGGCATTGGCGTCGCGGTTTCGCTGACGCCGCTGGTCGGTGTGCAAATGCCGATCGTGGCGGGCATCTGGTCTTTGCTCCGGCTGCTGCGCCCGTCCTGGACCTTCAATCTGGTCGTGGCTCTCGCCTGGACCTGGGCGACCAACGTTTTCACGGTTCCGATCGTCTATTACATCTTCCTGCAGACCGGGAACCTGATGCTCGGGCGCTGGGAAAACCTGACGGCGTTCGGGCATTTCTCGGACCGGCTGGACATGATCCTCAGTCAGGATGTGTCCGGAATCACGGCTGTCTGGGTCTATCTCATGGCGATGCTGGATGAATGGGGCCTGCCCCTGTTCGTCGGCTGCGTGCCATGGATGGTCGCCGGCGGCTGGATCGGGTATCGTTGGAGTCACATCTATATCGAGCGTTTCAAGACCGCGCGACGCGAACGACAGGCCCGGAAGGCCGAGCGTAAGCAGGCGGCGCTCAAGCTCAAGACCGGCCAGCAGGCCGCCGACAGTCATCACTGATTTCATCTCGTTTGATACGGAAGGAGCAGCTATGCGGGGGCATATGCTCAAAAGCAATCCGGAAACGGTTCATTGGGGTTTCTTCGATGCCAGCCTTGAGCCGGCCCTGACCGTTGCCTCGGGTGAGGAAGTCACCATCCAGTCGATCTCCGGCGACACGCCGGTGCTGCCCGGTGAGGGATACACGGTTCTGCCGGAACATCAGGCTGTCATCGATCAGGTGCGCCCGGGATTGCCGGGGCACATTCTGACCGGCCCGGTCTATGTCGAAGGCGCGAAGCCCGGCCATGTGCTGCAGGTCGATATTCTCGACGTGAAGGTGCGGCAGGACTGGGGTTTCAATTACAGCGCGCCGCTCAAGGGCGCGCTGCCGGACGATTTCGACGAGATCACGCTTTCCATCATTGCCATCGACACCGAACGTAATATCGGCCGCCTGCCATGGGGGCTGGAGTTGCCTCTGAATCCGTTTTTCGGCGTGATGGGTGTTGCGCCACCGCCGGTCTGGGGCCGGGTCAGCACCATTCAGCCGCGGGCCAATGGCGGCAATCCGGATAACAAGGAACTGGAGGCGGGCACGACGCTTTATCTGCCGGTCTTCGTCGAGGGCGCCCTGTTCTCTGCCGGTGACGGGCATGGCGCCCAGGGCGACGGGGAGGTCTGCGTGACGGCGATCGAGACGGCCCTTGAAGGCCGCTTCCGCCTGACCGTGCGGGATGACATGAGCCTGACCCTGCCGCGCGCCGAAACATCGGACCATTTCATCACCATGGCCTTCAATGAGGATCTGGACGAGGCTGGCCGGGATGCCCTGCGCCAGATGCTCGACCTGATCACGGCCCGCACGAACCGCAGCCGGGCCGAGGCCTATATGCTGTGCAGCCTTGCCGCGGATCTCCGTGTTACCCAGATGGTCAACGGAAACAAGGGCATTCATGTTATGCTGGCAAAACATCTGCTGGCGGATGCTGGCTGAATTGAACGGCGAACGGGTGGCAAAATGAAAAATTCCATTCGATTTGTGCGTACGGCATGCTTTCTGGCTGCGTTTGCAGCCGTCGGCACGATGCCGGCCACCTCGTCCATGGCGGAACGCATGTCGCCGGATCGCACGAATCCGCGCCACCTTTCGCGGGCACCGGAAAAGCCTAAATGGCGGATGAAGCAGGTCACGGTGCCGAAATCGACAATTTACGAAAATCCGAGCGAGCGCGGGTTGCTGTTCATGGACAGCAGGCCGCTCAGGCAGATATCGACGCTGGACAGACCGGCGACGGAAGCATGCCGGGATGGCCGGTTCCGTCGCTTTGGCGGCGGTTTCGTTCGGGTCGGGGGGGAGGTCTATCGCGCGGCCAGGTCCCGTGATATCCGGCGGCCCCGGCGCATGGAAGTCCAGGCGGGGATCTATGTGTTCAAGCACGAGGGATCGAGCCGCTGTACCGTTTATCTTTCTGAGAACCGCTAACGCACATGCCAATACTGCCCTATTTTTTCTTCGGAACCCTGATGGATCCGGACGTGCTCTCCCTTGTTCTGGGACGTGATCCGGGACCGCTCTCGACTGTGGCGACCCTTTCCGGCTTTGCCCGTGTCCGGGTTGAAGGCGAGCCTTATCCAGCCCTGGTCGAAGCCTCCGGCGGGCAGGTCGAAGGCCTTCTTCTGCGCGACTATGTGCCGGAGGACGATCAGCGCATCCGGTTCTTCGAGGATTTCGATTTTGCCATCGAGCAATGTTCCGTCGAGACCGCCTTGGGTCCGGCGACGGCTCTTTATTGCGGAGCGGTGCGGAATATCGCGCCGATGGATATCACCTGGTCCTATGAGGACTGGGTCCGCGAGGAGAAAGAGCGTTTTCTGAAGGTGGCTGGAATATATATGGCCGGCTTCGGCGTGCTTGATCCGGTAGCGGCTGACCGGCTCTGGCTTGATACGGTGCGGGAGGTCTACGGGAGCTGAGCCTGTGGGGCGTCAAAAGGTCCCGTCAGTCGAAATGCTCACGCGGCAGGGCGCCGAGACCGAACCGTTCCCGCCAGGCCAGAAACAGGCGGGCGGTATCGATGGCATCGCCAAGCGCCCGGTGCGCTGTCCCGGCCCGCTCCAGCTTCATTACTTTCAGCGCTTCATCAAGCGAGATCCGGCGTCCGCCAGCCAGGACATATTCCTGTATCTGACAGAGATCGAGATAGCGGTGCGAGGCGGGATCCACGGCGCCCTTCGCCTGAACCTCGGCCGCGAACAGGGCATCGTCACTGCCCCAGCCGACCCAGAGTTTGGATGTTGAGCCGTAGGTCTTGCGCAATTGCTGGCAGGCCGTCTCGAACGAAATGCCGTCGGCCGCGACCATCTCATCCGTGATACCGGTGAAATCCGTGCAGAACGGCGATATGCGGGAGGCGGTTGGTCTGGTCAGCATGGAGATCGTGCGGCTGATCTCGTCCCGCTTCAGGTCGATCTCGGCGACACCGATTTCGATGATCTCCGGACGCTCGCCTTCGGGCGGCAGTCCGTCCCAGCAGGTCAGTTCGAGATCGACGACCAGCACCCGGTCATGGCGCAGGTTTTTATGCATTGCAGCGGCTATCCGGCTCGGTTGGCGCGGGAAATCGGGCTGAAATGCAAAGCCCCACCGCGCATAAGCGTCGAGTGGGGCATAGCATGATTTTATGTCTGTTGCATAAGACAGACTATCGAGCGTCTAGCTCTCAAAAAACTTGGTATGTCTGCGGACTTGAAGCGTCAGCTGCCGCTTGTTGCCGTCGC